>DATLCW010000227.1:0-24783 GCA_035526195.1 Bryobacteraceae bacterium | reverse complement strand
GTGGAGTGGTGAACGTGGTTACGAAATCGGGCTCAAACGAATTTCACGGTGCACTGTGGGAATTTTACCGGAACAAAGTTTTGAATGCCCGTGAATTTTTTTCGCCCACCGCGGACGCGCTCAATCGGAACCAATTCGGTGTGGCGGCAGGGGGCCCGGTATGGTTGCCCGGCATCTATAAAGGTAAAAATCGCACGTTTTTTTTCGGCTCGTATCAGGGCACCAGAAACCGCCGGGCACAGGCGGGGGCGCGCCGGACCGCCCCCACGGCGGCGCAGAAAGCCGGCGACCTCAGCGGTACGGCACTGGCTCGTGATCCGATGACACGAGAGCCTTACCCGGGTAATCAAATTCCGTCAAATCTCTTTGATCCTTCCATCGTGAAGTTGATGGGATACATGCCGGACGCAACCTCGGGCAACATCTTGTCGTTCGCAACGCCCTCTCAAACCAACGACGACGATCAGTATATACTCCGCCTCGACCACGCGTTAGCAGGTGGTCATCAATTGATGGGCCGAATGACTCGGACCGATTTTCGGAATCCACTTGTTTACCTTCGAGGTAACCTCTACAGCGCCACGCAGGGCGCAGGCTCAATCGCTGATAACGTCACTGTTTCCTATACCCGTCTGATCACCTCGCGGCTGATTAACATCGCTCGCTACACTTATAACCGTGTAACTCTCGAGCAGGAACCCGCTGTGGATCTGTCGGTCGCCGATTTGGGTGCCAAGGTGCCTAAGACGACGCCGGGGGATATCAGTATTTCGATCTCCGGCTACAGCTCCCTCAACAATGGATTTGTGAACTCCTCCTACGACCAGAACCACGAGTTCAGCGACGATTCGGCTTATCACCGCGGCCGGCAGAGTGTTCGTTTCGGATTTAAACTTCTGCGGTCGGAGAAATACTCGGCGGGGACGTCAAGCAGTTCTGGCGGCTACAATTTCACAGGTCAGTTGACAGGAAATGTTTTGGCGGACTTCCTGCTGGGCCGTCCGGTACTATTTTCCATGCGGCAGGTGTTCGGCAAACAGGTCCACACGTATCTGCCATCGGCTTACATCCAAGACGACATCCGTTTAGGAACGCACTTCACAGTGAATCTCGGCCTGCGGTGGGAACCCAACCGGCCCTATTTGGACAGCATCGACATGTGGCCGGCATTCCGGCCCGGCATGCAGTCGGAGCGATTTCCGAACGCGCCAACGGGACTGGTTTTCTCGAATGAGGCTGGAGTTCCTCGTGGCGTCACCGATTCCGACTGGAACAACTTCGCTCCTCGCGTCGGCTTTGCCTGGAATCCACACGGGGGCCGCAACGTGATCCGTGGCGCATACGGCGTTTTTTACGATCACGTGTGGTCGCAACAGGCATGGCGCAGCTCTGAACCTTACGTGGCGTCCACCAGGATTGATGCACCCGATAGTTTCACGAACCCCTACCGATCCCCAACAACACTTGAATCCTCCAAAATCGCACGTGTTTACGCCGTTCCTCAGCTTCACCTCTATGGAAGGAAATTTCCGCAGCGCGTTCATGCAGAGCGCGAATCTCACGCTGGAGCGCAGGGTCACCAGTTCCATCCTGTTGCGCACCTCATACGTCACGACGCTTGGGACACACCTGCTGTTCGTTGAATCGATCAATCCGGCCCGTTATATCCCGGGCCTGTCCACCGTCGCCAACACAAACTCGCGCCGCCTCTATCCGCGATTCGGAAATATCACGGAGATCCGTGATGGAGCGCGATCCTGGTTTCATTCTTTACAGGTCGGAGTGCAGCGCCAGTTCGGATCGAACCTGACGTTCACGGCAAACTATAGCCTTTCGAAATCCATAGACACATCCTCGTTCGCCCAGGGAGGCGCCGTCTCGGAAGGACCAAATCCCTTCAATCGCGCGCTGAATCGCGCCCTTTCAGACTTCGACGTCACGCACAATTTGAACGGCTCGTTCCTGTGGTCCCTACCCGGATTCCGGAAGGCGTCGCCAATTGTCAGGGTCTTCGCTGGTGGTTGGCAGGTCAATGGAATTATTAACCTGCAAAACGGCAATCCGTTTAGTGTCATCGACAGCCGGGACGCCGGTTTGGCGGGTATCGGCGCTCCAGTGCGTGCAGACTTGGTTGGAAACCCCTTCTTGCCCGCGGACCGTTCCCGCGGGGAGATAGTTGCGAGGTACTTTGACACTAACGCTTTCCGCTTGCCTGCCGACGGCACGTTTGGTACATCCGGCCGAAACATTCTCCGCGGGCCAGGTTATGCAAACGTCGATTTCTCGGTCTTGAAAGATTTCAAACTGATGGAAGGAATTGCACTCCAGTTCCGTACGGAGTGCTTCAATTTTCTGAATCGGCCGAACTTTAACTTGCCGGTCAGCAACTTGTCGAGTCCTACATTGGGGCAGATCATTAGTTCCGGAAGCCCCCGCATTCTGCAGTTCGCATTAAAACTGAAGTTCTGACACACGGTGAATCCCCGGTTTACCTGTGCGCTTATGTCGCTATCGCACGAGTACGCTGGGGCAGCGGGAAAAGGATAATAGAAATCGATGAGGACGCGCCGCCACTCCATTTCCTGTATCGCGCTCCTGCTCGCTTTCCCTCTCCTCTCCCCCTCGAAAGGCTGCGCACAGAATTCTCCGCTGCTATTCGAGAAAGAGATTCTGCCGTTGCTCGAGCAGCGCTGCGTCAAGTGTCATGCGGGATCGGAACCCGCGGCGAAGCTTGACGTACGGACTCGGGCCGGGCTGGTGAAAGGCGGACTCTCGGGACCCGCGCTGGTACTGGGATCGGCGGACAAGAGCCTTTTTTACCAGCGCATCAAAGCCGGTCAAATGCCGCCTGGCGGCCCTCCACTTCCAGCAGCCGGGATCGAGAAGATCCGCACGTGGATTGAGCGGGGCGCGCCCGGAGGGGAGCCCTTGACGAACGCCCGCGACGGGAACGCCCGCGACGGGAGCGCCCGAGACGGGAAGCATTGGGCATTTCAACCTCCAAAACGGCCGCCTGTTCCGCGGGTTCCTGCCGGCGTCAAAATCCGAACCCCGATCGACGCCTTTCTGGCCGCGGAGCTGGCTCGCAAGAACCTGAGCTTTTCGCCCGAGGCGGATCGCGTTACCGTCCTAAGGCGGGCGTACATCGACTTGATCGGCTTGCCGCCCACTCCCCAGGATGTCGACCGGTTTCTCGCCGATGATTCGCCGAACAGCTTTGATAAAGAGATCGACCGCCTTCTGGCAAGCTCGCGTTATGGGGAGCGCTGGGCGCGGCACTGGCTCGATGTCGCCGGGTACGCCGATTCTGAAGGCGGCGAGGCTGCCGATGTGCTCCGGCCCAACGCGTGGCGCTACCGGGATTACGTAATCCGCGCCTTCAACAGCGACAAGCCGTACGACGTGTTCGTACGTGAGCAGATGGCCGGCGACGAACTTTCCGAGTACTGGAAATATGAGAAACTGCCCGCCCAGAAGATCGAGCAGGTGGAAGCTACCGGGTATCTTCGTATGGCGGCCGACGGCAGCCAGCACAGCTTCACCAGGCAGTTGAACGTCGATTACCTCTGGCAGGCGTTGTTCGACACGCAACAGATCGTGGCGTCCTCTTTATTGGGCCTGACCATGCAGTGCGCCCGTTGTCACGATCATAAGTACGAGCCAGTCAGCCATCAGGACTACTACAAAATGCAGGCGGTATTCGCCGGAGGGTGGCGGCCTGATGGGCCGGTTCTCGCCGCGGAGAGGCGAGCTATTGTGCTTGCCACGCCCGCCGAGCGGGAGTTCGCCGGCAAAGTAAACGGGGTCCAGGAGCCGGTGGTGAAAGCTCTTAAGGAACTGCTCAAGGCGCGGTCGGACCAGTACCGGGCCAAACATCCAAAAGGCCGCGAAGCCAGCGCCGGGGAACTTCGAAAAATGTTCCCGGAATATTCGCAGCTCGCTGATTCACTCGAAAGGCAGATCAAAGAAGAGGAAGCGAGGAAGATCGAATTACCGCAGATCCGCGCCTTCTACGATGTGGATGCGAACCCGCCGCCTGTACACGTGCTGAGACGGGGCGATCACGCATCCCCGCGCGGGGAAGAAGTGAAAGCCGGCGTCCCGGCCGTGCTGGACGATCCATCCCATCCATTCCAACTGCCTGAACCCGGCTCTGGCGCAAAGAGTTCCGGGCGCAGGTTGGCCTTCGCCGAATGGCTCATGCGGCCCGGCCATCCGCTCACTGCCCGCGTCATGGTAAACCGGATCTGGGCTCATCATTTCGGAGCCGGCATCGTGCCGACGCTGGATAATTTCGGGCGTTCCGGCGACGAGCCGTCGAACCCGATGCTGCTCGATTGGCTGGCCACCGAATTTGTGCGGCAGGGTTGGAGCATCAAGGCGATGCACAGAATGATGATGACGTCCGCGGCCTACCGGCAGAGTTCCGGGGTGCGTCCGGATGGCGTGAGCGCCGATCCTGCGAACAAACTTCTGTGGCGGATGAACCCGAGGCGAGTGGAAGCGGAGGTGCTGCGCGATTCGATTCTCGCCGTAGCCGGCGCGCTCGACCTGACGATGTTCGGTGAGCCCGTAAAATCTGAGAAAAAGCCGAGCGGAGAGATCGTGCCCGAACACGACGGACAACCAGGCCGCCGGTCCATCTACCTGGTGGTGCGGCGTTCGGCGCCTCAAACGCTATTAAACGTATTAGGAGCCCCCGTCATGGAAATCAATTGCACACGGCGCGCCACCTACAATGGCGCCTCGCAGGCTCTGGCAATGATGAATGGGGAGTTTGTGTCGGCGCAGGCGGAGCAGTTCGCCCGGCGCGTCTTGGGAGCTGAGCCGTCAGAGGCAGCCGCGAACCGGCTCAGTATTGACCAAGCCTTCCGGCTGGCTTTCGCCCGAAGGCCATCGCCGCGGGAAACGGATCTACTGCTGACCTTCGTCGAAAGACAGGCCCGGCACTATGATTCCATGGGCGCAGAAGACCGACGGCGGCGCGCTTTTTCGGATCTCTGCCAGACTCTTTTGAGCGGCAATGAATTTCTGTATGTCGATTGAAAGGAGCTACGTTCCCATGCACGTCCGTTACACACCGGTGCACCGGCTACTCTCGCGGCGCGATTTTTTCGGACGGATTGGGTCGGGCCTGGGCGGTATCGCCCTCGGCTCGCTGCTAGCGGAGACGGACGCGCCCTACAATGTCGCGCCGAAGCGGCCGCACTTCGCGCCCAAAGCGCGGAGGGTGATCATGCTCTTTCAGAACGGCGGACCGAGCCAGGTTGACATGTTCGATCCGAAGACGGAGTTGGTCCGGCGGCAAGGACAGAAGCCGGGCGACGGCTACGTCAATCCCGTCGATGTGCAGAAGACCGGAACATGGCTCGCGAGCCCGTTTCGTTTTCATCGCGACGCTCAGTGCGGAATGGAACTGTCCGAGCTCATCCCGGAGACCGCCAAACACGCCGGGGAGATGGCGCTAATCCGCTCCATGGTGACGACGAACTCCAACCATGAGCAGGCGATCTGGAATTTCAACACCGGCCTCGTACAACCTGGTCGTCCGTCGATGGGCTCGTGGGTGGTCCACGGCCTGGGCAGCGAAAACCAAAGTCTGCCGGCCTATGTCGCGATTCTCCATCCGGACGGAATGCCCGTGGACGGCATTCGCAACTTTTCGAGCGGCTGGATGCCGCAGGTTTATCACGGGATGCCGATGCGGGCCGAGGGAAGTCCGGTGATCAACCTTGAGCCGCGCGGCCACGCCGGCGCGGCCCGGGATCGCCTGGAACTCCTGCAAAAGCTTAACCGCGAGCACTTGAGGGGGCATCCGGGGCAGGCGGAGCTGGAGGCGCGAATCGCCAGCTTCGAACTGGCCGCGCGCATGCAACTGGAAGCCACGTCCGTGCTCGATCTCTCGAAAGAAAGCGCCGAGACTCGCGCGTTATACGGCACGGAGACGCCGGAAACCGCCGTACACGGCCGCCAATGTCTGCTGGCGCGGCGGCTGGTGGAAAACGGCGTTCGTTACGTCCAGGTGCTGCATCAGGGCCAGCCCTGGGACACGCACAAGGAAAACGAAAAGGGCCATCGCAAAATTGCCGCCAGGACGGACCGGCCCGCCGCTGCTCTGCTGACCGACCTGAAGCGCCGCGGGATGCTGGAGGACACGCTGGTCATCTGGGCAGGTGAGTTCGGCCGGACGCCCATGGGGGAAGGTAAGGATGGACGCGATCATCACAAGGATGCTTTCAGCCTCTGGATGGCCGGCGGCGGGATCAAGGGCGGCGTCGTGTACGGCAAGACCGATGACTTCGGCTATTCGGCCGTGGAAAATCCGGTAACCATCGCCGACTTCCATGCCACTGTTCTACACCTGCTCGGGCTTGATTACCGCAGCCTGGTTTATAAGCACGGGACGCGCGAGGAACGGCTGACGGACGTGCACCAGCCGCGCGTCATCCGTGACATCTTGACATAGAGCGAGGGAATCACTACCCGCTTGACTCCGCCCCGATGGAGTGTCATCGTGAACTGAAATCTACTTCGGGAGATGCAAAACATGAACCGGTCCATTCTGAAAGCCGCCGCCGCCACAGGTGCGCTGGCAATTGCCTTTCTATCGGCCACGGCCGCAAACCATACCGCGTCCCTCACCTCCGGCAAAGCCGTGCTTACCTCTGCCGGTCAGCTGGCCTTCGGCCCGGATGGCATTTTGTTTGTAGCCGACCCTAAGGCGGCCGCCATTTATGCGCTGGACACAAGCGATACCAGGAGCGGCGAGGCCACGGTGGATGTGGAGGGAGTCAATGAAAAGATCGCCGCGTTTCTGGGAACTTCCTCCGACCAGATTCTGATCAACGCACTCGCCATCAACCCCATTTCCAAAAAAGCTTATCTCTCGGTATCCCGTGGAAAGGGACCGGACGCCGCGGCGGTGGTCGTGCGGGTGGATTCCAAAGGCAATATTGAAGAGCTTTCCACAAGCTCCATCAAGCACGCCAAAGTGATCCTGCCGAACCCGCCATCCGTCGACCCGGCGAATCCCCGGTCGGCCGCGGCCCGTATGGAAGCAATCACCGATCTCGCGTTTGTGGACGGCAAACTGATCGTAGCCGGCCTGTCGAATGAGGAGTTCGCGTCTAATTTGAGGGTGGTTCCCTTCCCCTTCACGTCCGCCGAAAAAGGTACGAGCATTGAAATCTTTCATGGAGCCCATGGGCGGTTCGAGACAAACTCCCCGGTACGCACGTTCGTCGCTTACAAGATCAAGAATCAGCCGCACGTGCTGGCAGCTTATACCTGCACGCCGCTGGTGAAGTTTCCGCTGTCCGACCTTACGCCCGGCAAGAAAGTGATGGGCACGACGATCGCCGAACTGGGCAATCGCAATCGTCCTTCAGACATGATCGTCTATACCAAGGCCGGCAAGGATTTCATCCTGCTGAACAATTCGAGCCGCGGGGTAATGAAGCTACCGACGGAGAAAATCGACAGCTATGCGGCCATTACGGCGAAGACCGACGTCACCGGCGTACCCTACGAGACCATCTCCTCGCTCAAAGGCGTGGAGCATCTCGACAAGATCGACAACACGTACGCCATGTTGCTCATCCGCGGCGAAAACGGCGCGTTGAACCTGAAGCGGCTGGCGCTGCCGTAACCGCACATCCGTGAACCTGCTGCTTACGCTGGGGCTCAGTCTATGGCTGGCCCCGGTTTCTATTTCACTCGAAAATGGCGTGTTTGAAGTGCGCGGCGTTGCGGATTCCTCCCATTTCGAGGCGTTCTCCGTATCCGTGGATGGGCGGCAGGGCCTGCCCTCCCTGGCGGGATCCCACCAGGTAATCAACAAATCGACGATCCGCTTTATCCCGCGATATCCCTTGCAGCCGGGTATGACGTACCGCGCCTCCTATCAATCGGTGATGGCCGTATTTTCCATTCCTAAAGCGGACGTGAAACCCACCACGCGAGTGGAACGTATCTATCCCACTGCCGCTGAGCTTCCGGCGAATGTACTGAAACTCTATGTACAGTTCAGTGCGCCCATGAGCCGGGCAGAGGCCTGGCGCCACATCCATCTGATCGATGAGCAAGGCACGGAAGTGAAACTCCCTTTTCTCGAGATCGAGGAAGAGCTGTGGGACAGGGAGACGCGGCGGCTCACCGTGCTGTTTGATCCCGGCCGGATCAAGCGCGGGCTCGTACCGCACAACGAAGCAGGTCCGGCTCTGATCGCCGGACGCCGTTACCAGATTGTGATCGACCGCGAATGGCTGGATGGGACGGGCACGCCGATGGCGGCGGAATACCGTAAGCCGTTTCGCGTCCGCGCCGAGGATCGAACGCCCCCGTCAGTGAGCAACTGGAAACTGCAGCCGCCGCGCGCCGGCTCGTGGGATGCGCTGCAACTGGACTTTCCGGAACCGCTGGATGCGGCGCTTCTGCAGCGGTTGCTGTGGGTGGAAGAGAAGCAAGGCCGCCGGGTTGAGGGAAAAGTTCAAGTAGAAAACCAGGAAGCTCGCTGGCTGTTCCAGCCGGCGGCGGCGTGGAACGCGGGACACTATGTGCTGCGCGCGGGCACCCTGTTGGAAGATCTCGCCGGCAATCGCATCGACCGGCTCTTCGATGTAGACGCGTTTGAAAAAGTCGAGATGCGGACGAAGGAGAAGACCAAGGCCATTCCCTTTCAGATCAAGCGTTAGAGAGAGCGGGCTGGATCAAGCTTTCCCGGCAACGAGCCGGAACGGTCACAATAGAAGAAGGATGAGTGAGATCGACTTTCACCCTCGAACCCGTGTCGTTTACGGCGCGGGGAAGTTTGAGGAACTTGGAAAACTCTCGAAGGATTTGGGATTCCAGCGCTGTCTGCTGGTGGCTGACGCGGGCATGCGTGCCGCCGGTTACGTGGAACGGGCGGTGCGCCTGTTGGAAACGGAAGGCATCCCGGCGTTTTGCTTTCACGATTTTGGCATCAATCCCAATACGGAAATGGTGGAGGCCGGCCGCCACTATGCCAGCCCGTATCATATCGATTCCATCATTGGGCTGGGTGGCGGCAGTTCGCTCGATTGCGCCAAAGGGATCAACTTCGTGTTTACCAACGGCGGCGCGATGCAAGCCTATTGGGGCTATGGCAAGGCGGCGAAGCCGCTGCTCCCGATGATCGGCGTGCCGACTACGGCGGGCACGGGCAGTGAAGCGCAGAGCTATGCGCTCATCTCCGACGCGGAGACGCATGTGAAGATGGCGTGCGGCGATCCTAGCGCTGCCTTCCGGGTGGCGCTGCTCGATCCCCTGCTCTGCGCTACAGCCCCTGCCGGAGTGAAGGCAACAGCGGGCTATGATGCGGTGTCGCATGCAGTCGAAACATGGGTTACGGCCAAGCGCAATCCGATCTCGATGAGTTTTTCCCTACAGGCATGGCGGCTGCTCGATGCCGGGTTTGAAGACGCATTGAACAGTCCGGAAAATCTCGAAGCGGCTGGGAAAATGCTGCTCGGCTCGCACCTCGCGGGAATGGCGATTGAAAACTCGATGCTGGGAGCAACCCATGCCTGCGCCAATCCGCTCACAGCACGTTATGGAACCGTACACGGCGTGGCCATTGCGCTTCTGCTGAAGCACGTCGTGCGGTGGAATGCCAACGTTCTGAATGGGGAGTACCGCGAGTTGCACACCGATCTGCCCGCGAGGCTGGAAGAGATGTCCGATGCGGCTGGTTTGCCGGGCCGGCTGCGCGATGCCGGCGTACAGCAGGAGGACCTGGACGCGCTGGCTCAAGCCGCGGCCGAGCAATGGACGGGAAAATTCAATCCGCGGCCTTTTGACGCCGCCGGTGCACGGGAGGTGTACGAATGCGCCTGGTAGCGATAATACTTTGTCTGCTGGCGCCGCTGAGCGCGCAATGGCCGCAGTTCCGCGGCAATCCGCAGCTCACGGGTGTATCTACCGCCAAAGTGCCGGCACAATTGAAAGTGCTTTGGACCTATGAAGCGGGAGACACCATCGAATCCTCGCCGGCCATTGACGGCGGGGTGATGTATATCGGCGTGCAGTCCGCCGAGCTGCTCGCGCTGGACCTCGCCACCGGCAAGCTCAAGTGGAAGTATAAGACGAAGGAAGGCGTGGGGGAATCCACGCCGGCGGTGAGCGCCGGGCTGGTATTCATTGGCGACCTGCAGGGAGTTTTGCACGCCGTAAATGTGACCGATGGAAAAGCGGCGTGGACCCACGCCACCGGCAGCGAGATCAAGTCGTCGCCAGTGGTAGTCGGCGATCGGGTTCTCATCGGGTCCTATGATGGAAGCCTCTATTGTCTCGAAGTGAAGACAGGCAAATTGCTGTGGTCCTTCCGCACCGAGGGGCCGGTGCATGGAACGCCGTCGGTGCAGGATGGCCTGGCGTTCGTCTCCGGATGCGACGGCGTGTTTCGCGCCATTAGCATCAAGGACGGCAAAGAGGTTTATAACATTCGTACCGGATCCTATATGGGAGCCTCTCCGGCAATGTCGGGGGATTTGTTCTTTGTCGGGACGTATGCCAATGAAGTTCTCGGGCTCGATCGGAAGGCGAAGAAGATCGCCTGGCGCTTTGAACATCCGGTGCGCAAATTTCCGTTCTATTCCTCTGCCGCCGTGGTGGATGGGAAGGTGGTCCTGGGGGGCCGGGATAAAGTTGTACACTGCTTTGACGCGAAGACAGGCAAGAGTCTGTGGGAATTCACGACCCGGGCGCGAGTCGAATCGTCACCCGCGGTGACCGGCGGGCACGTGTACATCGGCTCAAACGATGGCCGTCTGTACGTACTCGATGTCGCAAAAGGTACCAAGCTGTTCGAATTTGAAGCCGGGGGACCGGTGTCGGCAAGCCCGGCATTAGCCGAAGGGAAAGTGGTGTTTGCGACTCAGGACGGCAAGATTTATTGCCTGGGCGGCTGATGACTGATGTGTGGCGGAGCGTTGTTTGATCCGCTCACCACACCGGGCACGCGGGGGCTGGTAACTTTTCGCACGCTGCGCTATTCTTTCGAGCGTTCCGTCCTTTTTGAATCCAGGAGGCTGCGCCTTCATGCGTCGTCCAACATATCTGTTTTTGCTTGGCATGCTCGCTTCGGAATTACTTTCCGGACAGCTCACGATGGATCAAAAGGCCGCTGACTTCCAGTATCTGGCCGGCCTTTTTGCCAAAAACTATGGGCCGTACGAATGGAAGCGTGACGTGCTGGGATTCGATTTGCTCGACGCCGGGCCATGGCTGACTAAAATTACGGCTACCAGGAATGACCTGGACTTCTTCGACGTGATGTCCGAGTACGTCTCCGGTCTTAACGACGCGCACGCTGGGTACTCGCTGCCCTCCAGGTTCGCCGTCAGATTGAACTTCACGGTGGACCTCTACGACGGCGCGCTCTACGTAGATTCGATCAATCGCAGCCGGTTACCCGGCTCGGAATTCCCCTTCCTGGTGGGATATGAGCTGGTTTCCATTGACGGCGTGGACGCGCAGCGAATCCTGTCACGGTTCACGCGTTACAGCATAGCGGCGAACACCAGAAGCACGCGCCGCCTCGCCGCCGAATTGATTACGGCGCGGTTTCAGTCGTTAATCCCCTCGGCGCCGGAGGTTCCCGAGATCTCGACGGTCGTGTTCCGGCGTCCGGACGGCGCTTTGGATCCGTACCGAATTCCGTGGACCCGCAGCGGATTGCCGCTCACGAGCGTCGGAAAGTACCCCGCGCCTCCGGCCCGCGAAGCTTTTGCTCAGGTGGAAGAACCGGCGGATTACACGAAGCTGCTCCGTCAACTACAGAATTGCCGCATTCCCGATCGCGGGGTCTTGAATTTCGGGTCTCGCACTCCGATTTTTGTGTCGGCGTTGCCTAACTTCACGCGACGGCTCGGTGGAGTAGCGGCGGATGTTTTCTATTCGGGCGTTATGGAATGGGGCGGCTACAAGATCGGCTTCATACGCATTCCGGACTTTAGCCCGCTAAACTCCACAGGCGCCGTGACCAACTTTCAGCGCGAGATCGCATTCTTCGAGGCCAATACGGATGGCCTCGTGGTGGATGTGATGAGAAACCCGGGTGGCAGCGTGACCTACACCGAGGCGCTTTTGGGTTACATTCTTCCTTACACCTGGACCACGATCGGATTTCAGCTTCGCGCCACTTCGCAATGGGTAGCGAGGATTTCGTCGGCGCTGGAATCGGCGAAAGCCCAGCAGGCGCCTGCTGAGATCATTGACCAGTTGCAGGTGATTAAGGACGCGATTGTTTCCGCCAATCGTGAAATGCGCGGATTGACAACGCCTGTTCCCCTCGGCGGGACCACGCTCGAGCAAGAGCCTCGGCGAAGTCAGGATGGCGCGCTGCTGGCGTACACCAAACCCGTCATGTTGCTGGCGGACGAGCTGACCGCCTCTGGCGGCGACATGTTCACCGCCGTCTTTCAGGACAGCGGGCGAGGTCCTGTGTTGGGCTGGCGGACAATGGGCGCCGGCGGCAATGTCTCCAGTTACAACGGCGGTAGCTTCTCGCTCGGAGTGACGACGCTGACGCAGTCTCTTATGGTTCGGTCGCGTGATGTGGTGAGTTCGGACTTTCCGGTCACGCGGCACATTGAGAATGTAGGAGTGCGGCCCGATATCGAAGTCGACTACATGACCTGGGGCAACCTCATCAGCAACGGTCTCGAATTTACCGGGACCTTTCTTGAAGCCATGATCCAGCACATTCAGAGCAGCAGGTAGGAGGCCCGCAAGCGTGAGACAACTCATGGTCTGTGCAGCTCTCTGGGCCGTCTCGGCGGCCGCCCAGAATCTCACTCCTTCTCAGAAGGAGGCGGACTTCCGCTTTATGGTGAGCCTGTATAACACCTACTATGCGCCATTGGCCTGGAAGAAGGCCGCGGTTTCCTTTGACGCGCTGGATATTAAACCCTGGATCGACAAAGTGGCCGCGACCACAACCGACCTTGATTTTTATGAAGTGTGCGTTCAGTACATATCGAGTTTGAATGACAGCCACGCCGGGTTCATAATCCCGTCGGACTTTAATGCTTCTCTGGGATTTGGCGTAGACATCTATGATGGCGCGCTGCTGATCGACAACATCAACCGCACCGTGCTGCCTTCCGCTCTCTATCCGTTCGGACTAAGCGATGAACTGGTGTCCATCGATGGCGTGGATGCGCAGGAAATCGCCAGTGAACTGGCCAAATACGTGCCGCAAGGCAACCCCAGAGCCTCGATGAGGCAGGGCGCTGCGCGCTTGACATCCCGGGCACAATCGCGTTTTCCGCACGCCCCGGACCTTCCTGAATCGGCAACGGTGGTGATCAAAGGCCAGGACGGCATCCTGGAGATTTACACAATTCCCTGGGTGAAGACGGGAACGCCGATGGAAGCCGGACCTGTTCCTTCGCCCATGGGGCCGGGGCGCACTGCGGTTGCGCGGTTGGATCCGTTGGAAGAACTCCAGTATTCCGGCGTGTCTCGCCAGGACACGGACGGCGTCCTCGGCTATGGCGCCCGGAATCCCGTCTTCCTCGCGGGACTGCCTTCCACATTTGCCCGGCGTCTCGGAGCCAATGCCGCAGACTTCTTCTACTCCGGCGTTTTCACCGTGGACGACCTGAAAATCGGCTACCTTCGGATTCCCCATTATGCGCCGCCTTCGCAACCCATGGCGCTCGCGCAGTTTGAAGCCGAGATCCGCTTCATGAATGAGAACACCGACGGGCTGGTCATCGACGAAATGCGCAACACGGGCGGCAACCTTTGTTTCGGCGAGAACATTGCCGTTCGTCTTCACCAGGATTCCTTCCGGGTGACCGGTTTCGAACTGCGTGCCTACTACAACCGCATGTTGGCGTTCTACAACTCGTGGATCAACGCGATTAACACGGGCATGCCGGCGGAAGCGATCTCACAGTATGAGTTGCTCTATAAGGAAATGCTCGTTGCGAACCAAGCCGGAGCCATCGTAACAAAGACCCTGCCGCTCTGTACTTCCAGTCTGACGCGGAAGCCGGTGTTTGATCAGAACGGAGTGATGCTCGCTTACCGCAAGCCGATCATGGTGATCATCGATGACTTTTCGACCTCGACGGCAGACTCCTTCGCGGCAATCCTGCAGGATTCGGGACGTGCTCTTTTGTATGGGATGCGCACGAATGGCGCTGGTGGCAACAACATCTCGCTTTCCGCCGGCGCATACTCCGAGACAACCGTTGGAATGACGATTGCTTTGCAGGTGCGGCCGAAGATGTTCGCGAGCCCGGAATTTCCGGCCACGCAGTATATCGAAAACGTGGGCGTCCGCCCGGATGTGGAAAACGACTACATGACCAAGGAAAATCTGTTGGGCAACGGCGCTAAGTTCGTCGACGATTTTCTCCAGGCGATGGCGGCGTACATTCGTGGTCAAACGGAGTAGGGGAATCTGATGGGGTGTCTTCGGCTTGTCATACGGTCCCGGACACGCTCCACGCCCACGATAATAGTTTCGAATGACCCAGCCGATACCCGGTTGGTCATATTTCAAGTGACCCAATTCGCTCCTTTGTCGCTCCGAAAGTCACGTGATACACTGCGCTTGTGTTTCGGCAAGATCGTTGCATAGTTCTGACCTGAAATCATGTTAAGCGACTCTCCAAAGCTCTCGGTCGACGAGTTATACGCCCGGGCAATGGAACTCCCCGAGCACCAGAGAAATGCCTATGTGATTGCCAATTGCGCTGACGCCCACGCCCGGCCCGAACTCCTGCTGAGACTGGCGGGAGCGATGCACACTTTGGTTCAGAATGAATCACCCGGAACGAATCTGGCCCCCGCTATCTCGATCGGCGCGCGGCTTGGCCGCTACCGGATTCAGAGCGCGCTAGGCGCCGGCGGGATGGGCTATGTCTACGAGGCGCTGGACGAAACTCTAAATCGCGTGGTGGCCGTGAAGGTGCTCCCGGCCGGTTCCTACGACGACGCCAGCCGTACGCGTTTCCGTCGGGAAGCCGAGACGGCATCGGCACTGAATCATCCGAATATCGTAACCGTATACGAGGTGGGGCGCGAGGGCGAGATCGACTTCATCGCCATGGAGCGAATCTCCGGGCAAACGTTGCACAATGTTGCGGGCGGGCGGCCGATCGCTCTGCGGAAGTTGACCCAGATTGCCACTCAGATCGCCGACGCGCTGGCCGCCGCCCACGAAGCCGGGATCGTGCATCGCGATCTGAAACCGTCCAACGTGATGGTGAACGATCGCGGCATCGTCAAGGTGCTCGACTTCGGGTTGGCCAAGGTTGTCGCCGCGGGCCCGGCAAACGGGAGGGATCTCTCCCTTGCAGGTCAGATCGCCGGCACGGCCTACTACATGTCGCCGGAGCAGGCCGAAGGCAAGCCCGTGGACGCCCGCTCGGATATTTTCACCTTTGGGTCGGTGCTCTATGAGCTGTTGACAGGCACAAGGCCCTTTCAACGGGAAACTCTGCACGAGACGCTGACCGCGATTTCAACCGCCGAGCCCGAGCCTTTGCGCCGTCTGAGGCCGGACATCCCGGCGGTGCTCGAAAGAATCGTCGAAAAATGCACGAGGAAGCAGCCTTTTGAGCGATGGCAAAGCCTTTCGGACGTAAAGCTGATTCTCCAGGACCTCGCTCTGGACCTCGATTCCGGAGCCGGGCGGGAGTCGAGGCGCGGCACTGGGGAGCCCCGGCCCAACGGCCGCAAATGGCTTTGGTATGGCATGGCGGGCGCGGCGGTGGCGTTCACCGCCGGACTGGCCGGGGGCGTGCGACTCGGGCGGCCGCCGGCAAGTCCGGCAGTGGCGGCCGTGCGCCTCGTGACCGCCGATAAGGGATTAAGCACGGCGCCCGCGCTTTCCCGGGACGGTTCGCTGCTCGCCTTCTCCTCGGACCGGCCCAATCACAACCTCGATATTTTCCTGCAGCAGGTGGGTGGCGGCGAGCCCTTGCGCCTGACCTCGGACGTGGCCGATGAAACCGACCCGGCATTCTCGCCCGATGCCGCCCGCCTGGCCTTCCGTTCCGAAAAGGACGGTGGCGGAATTTACATCATCCCCGCGCTCGGCGGCGATGCGGTCCTCATCGCCCCAAAGGGACGCAATCCAAGGTTTTCACCGAACGGCAAGTCTGTCGCTTTTTGGGAAGGCCGCGAAGGCTCCCTGGAGCCCGGATCGTCGAAAGCATATCTCGTCGATTTTGCGGGTGGCGCACCGCGGGCGATCGAGACAGGGTTGGCATGGGCACGGTATCCGGTGTGGTCTCCCGATGGAAATTCTCTTCTGGTCTATGGCAGGCGGGCGGTGGCTCCGGGAGCTGCCTCCGAGGAGGATTGGTGGACAGTGCCGGCGGCAGGCGGTCAGGCCAGAAGCCTGCGCGTTCGCGACGCGGTGCGTCCCCTGCGGGTACGCCGGTTTCCCGCCGTGCTGGATTGGTACCTGGGCGAGGACGGCCCGGAGGTGCTATTTGCTCCGGATGGCGGCGACACCTCCAACCTTTGGAGGATGAGCGCGCAAGCTGGCGGCCAACCGATAGGCCGGCCCGTCCGTCTCACTCACGGACCCGGCCGCCACGTGCGCGCTTCGGTCGCAAAAACCGCCGAAGGAACGATGCGGCTGGCCTACGTGGATGAAACCCTCAACCTCGACGTCTGGCAGCAGCCTGTAAATGGCCGCACGGGACTGGCTGACGGTCCCTTGCGGCAACTTACCAATCGTTTGACTCCGGAGATGAATCCATCGCTCAGTGGGGATGGCAAAGTGGCTTACTTCATTACCGAGCGGCTTGGGGTCTGGACGCTCACGCGGAAAGATCTGGGGAGTGAGCGAGAGCGCATTCTTTATAGCTCTCCGCAGTTTCTGTACAACGCGCGTGTGGCTTCCGCCGGATCGAAAGTGTTTTTCTCTGCGCTGGGAAGCGATCTGATGGCGATTCCAACCGCTGGCGGAGCCATCGAAAAGCTATGTGTGAAATGCGGGGCGGTGACCGGCGTTGCGCCTCAAGGCGATCGAGTGTTGTTTGAACCGGTTCACGATGAGCACCTGATGATGTTCGATGTGAAGTCGGGAAAAACCATTAAGCTGGCCGACCGCGGCGATGATCATACGCTAATCGATTCAGGCCAATTCTCCCCGGATGGGCGATGGGTAGCGTTTCACGCGATGAACAATCAGACGCGGGAGAGCGTCGTTTATGCGATTCCGGTCTCTGGGGCGCTGCCGGTACCTAAGGACCAGTGGATTCCGATCACCCGGTCAGCCGATTTGGGCCGCGACCCGGCTTGGGCGCCTTCGGGCGCTCCCTTCGTCTATTTCACTGCCGAAAAGGACGGCTTCCGCTGCCTCTGGAGTCAACGATTGCATCCCGAAACACGACAGCCGCAGGGAGACCCGTTCCCGGTGAGCCACTTTCACAGCTCGCGGCTGGCGCTCCGCGGCCCCTCGAGTTCGGGCAACATTATCAGCCTGGGCGGAGGCGGCAATCAATTGGTGTTCACGCTAACCGAGACCACCGGCAACATCTGGATGGAGGAGACCATGCGTGTCCAGTAAACGCCGCATCTCGGTGGTGGTGATCAGCCGGGACGAGGGGCCGGACCTGCGCACGACTGTGGAAAACCTTGAGGACACGCTGCCGGCCGATGCGGAAATCGTTGTAGTGGACGATGGCTCCATCGACGGGTCGGCGGATTATCTTGCCACCCGCCGCAAGCGGGTACGATTGCTGCGCTCTGAGACGGCACTGGGGGTCGCGAAGGCGCGGCTGCTGGGAGCGGCCAAAACCAGCGGTGATGTGATTATATTCGCCGATGCGCACCTGGGGCTCGACCGGGACTGGTGGCAGCCCTTGGTTGAGCCGCTGGAAGATCCCAAAGTAGGCGCCACGGCGCCCACCATCACCAACCTTCCGGTCAGCGCCATGCGCGGCTACGGCCTTACATTCCGCGGTCCCGCCATGGAGGTGCGCTGGTGCAAACGCAAGCCCAAAGGTCCGGCGGCGGCGGCGATCCTGCCGGGCTGCTGCGTGGCGATGCGCCGCGATGCCCTGGAGGCGACCGGAGGGGGCTGGGATTCCGGGCTGCTCGAGCGCGGCAATGTCGACAACGAATTTTCGCTCCGGCTTTGGCTCCTTGGATACGAACTACTGGTCGTGCCCGAGATTCTGGTACGGCATCGCTTCCGCCCTATTTCTCCCTTCCCTGTGGGCTGGCCGAAATATTTACACAACCGGCTGCGGCTCGCCTTTATTCACTTCAAGCCTCAACGTTTGGGCAGGGTAGTGGCGTCGCTCCGCGGCTATCCATCGTTCGGAAAAGCCCTCACGCTGGTGGTAGACGGGGACATTGCATCCCGCCGGCGCGAAATTTCCGCCCGGCGGGTTCGCGATGACGATTGGTATTTTGATCGATTTCGCCTGAAGTGGTAGTATACTGTCGAATCAGAAATCCCAATTCACAGAAAGACAAAATCATGCCTACTCCTAATACTCCGCCGGTCCCTCCCGCCGCGCTTACGGGAACAAACCTCGAGGTTCTCATCATGTTTAACGCGAACCTTCAAAATCTGACGGCCGCCGCCAAAGTTCTCGCGAAGCGCGCCAAGGATGACGACGCCTTCCAGATTCATCCCTCGGTGCGTAAAGCGGCCCAGGACCTCTTGGACCTTGGTCAAGACGTCAAGGATGCCGTATTCCCGCCGACGACTACCCCGCATATCTAATCGTTCGTAGACATGCCCTCGGAATGAAATCACATGAGTGGAGAAAATCCGGCTCGAATCCCCGATGTTCCCGAAGGTGCGTTCACCCCGGAAAAGGTTCGCCACGAAGTCGCCATACAGCGCTTCGCATCTCCTTTACGCGATGCGGCGCCCAGAGATCTGGAGGCGTTCTGGCAAAACCGGCACACTTATAACCGGGCCACGAACGCAGTCTGGCAGGACAGTGGCCCCTCCAATTTTTCCGGACGAGCCACCTGTCTGGCGATGGACCGTAAGCACCCTAAGGTGGTCTATGCCGGCTCCGCGGCCGGCGGACTTTGGAAGTCCCTCGATGGGGCAGGGACTTTTCAAAGCTGCTGGCCGAACGGCGTAAGCCAGAACATTGGAGCCGTAACAATCGATTCGGATAATCCGCAGCACATCGTTTGTGCCACGGGGGAAGCGAATCTTTCGAGCGCTTCGTATCCCGGTAGCGGCATCTACTCAAGCGAAGATGGCGGCTTGACGTGGCGGTCCTTTGTCTGGATTCCCGGAAAGCGCCGCATGTCCGCCGACGATCGCGAGCAAATGCCGCGGCGCGTCTCCAGTATTTCCTACTCCGCCAAGGATAAGGTGACGCACAATCGCCAGATTGCATTCGGTTCCATCAGTAATGATGAACAATTAGTGGGTGGTCTCTATCTTTCCAAGCAGAACGCGCTCGAGTTCGTGGAAAGATGGAGCACCCGCCCTTACAATTGCTACGCCGCCGTTTTCCACCCCACCGAGCCCGGCAAACTGTTCGTCACGATTGAAGCGGGCGGAACCATCAACGGCATCTGGCGAACCACCGATGGCGGCGTTGGGAATTGGGAGCGATTGGCCACTCCTTTCTCCGGAGAGCTATGCGGACGGATCAGCCTTGCTATCTCAGAGAAGGATCCCGAAATCATGTGGGCGCTGGTTTCCAGCCGCAGGCGCAGGATGCTGGGCGCGTTTCTCTCTACCAACGGCGGTGAATCGTGGGTGGACAAGTCATCCGCCTTGATGCGGCGGCAAGGTCAGCTCGCATTCAACAACACGATCGCGATCCATCCGGAGAAGCCTGAAATCGTAGTGTGCGGGGCCCAGGATCTTTTTCTCACCACAGATGGTGGTGAGTTCTGGTTTCCCATTTCCGAGCCAAACCGCGCCCGGAGTTCGACGGAAGTCAACAAAAAATACTTGCACCGGGATCAGCACGCCATTCTCATGCCCGGCGGTGACGTGATCATCTCCGCCAATGATGGTGGCGTCGCCAGGAGCCTCGATCTCGGCAACTCATGGCAGACATCCCGGGGGATGAATACGATGATGTTCTATGCGATCGACGTCTCCCCGGTGAACGCGGAGATCTACGGCGGCGGCGCCCAGGATAATGGCACCCTTTTAGCCGGAGTAGTGGCCGAGCCGGTTAACGGCAGCTCGCAGCCCTTTACCCAGGTAGTGGAAGGCGACGGAGGATATGTTGTTTTCGGCCAGGAGCAGGAGGGCCTCGTCTTTGCCTCGACCTTCAACACCACCACATCCCGGCACTTGGAGCAGGAGCCATGGACGGACGGCTTGAACCCCTCCTGGACGCCGGTCTCTCCTCCCGTTCCCCCCGAAGAGAAAGCTGTTTTGGGATTGACGGTGATGACGATCAAGCCCGCTGAGGGCGCCAGCGCCCACGAGTTGCTCCTGGCCACCAACCGCCTCTGGCGAACCTCGGACCATGGCGTCACCTGGCTCGCCGATGAGTTGGGTTTCGATGGCTCGGCCATCACCGCCATTGAGATCGCCAGCGCGGATCCTTCCACGATGTTTGTGGGTACCGCCCGCGGCGGCATCTTTCGCAGCACCAATGCGGGCGAGGTATGGTCGGCGGACCTGGCGGGGCCGGAAATTCCCACCCGCGTCATTACCCAAATCGAGACGCACCCCACAAATCCCCGGATTGTGGTGGTCACGGTCGCCTCCACCGGACGCGCGGCGGTGGCTTTGAGAGGCGAAGCGCGGCCCTACTCGCATGTGTTCCGATCGCTCGATGGCGGCGATACCTGGCAGGATATCGACCAGGGACAGTTGCCCAATGTCGTTTTGAACGGGCTGGCGTTTGAAACCAAGGACCCATTCCGGTTATTCGTTGCCGGCGACGCGGGGCCGTGGGTGCTGATCGAGAGTTCACGCCAATCCAAGCCCGTGCGGCGATGGGTGTCCATTGCGGGAAATATGCCCAGTGCCGTAATCTCCGATATCATCTACCACGGCAAGACCCGCACTCTCACCGCCGGCACCTACGGGCGCGGCATCTGGCGCATGGTTGTACCGGCCAGATTCAAAATCACGCCCGGAGAGGCTGGACTCAACGCCGATGACCTCCTGCCGGTTCTCGAAGGTTATTTGTTGGACCGGGACATACCGATACCGGAGCCCTTGACTCCCCCTCAGGGACAAACGTTCGACCTCTTTCCCCGGCGCACGCTGTTTACCTGTAGCCAGGTGGCGGGCGCCGTCGGGTATATCTTCGAAGCCAGGAATACGGACGCGTTTGACGATCACGCGACATCCGCCTCCAAAACTTCCGCCGTTGAGATGGCAATGGGGAGCGCCAGCAATTATGTCTGGAAGTGCTGGGCGGTGTTCCCGGACAGCCGCTGTTCCTTCCCGTCACACGAAAGGACGTTCCAGTACCTCAGGTGAGCCCGGGCCGTCAGACAGGCCCCCGCCAACGCAGCGCGCGGCGGTAAAAGGCAAGGGTTTCCGCGTCCAGTAACGCACGGGCGCTTTTTTGGTAGGCGGGAAGGCTGCGAAGGTAAGCGTCGGCAGTGGTGGGTGTGGTGGCCGGTTTCAGCAGGACGGAATTCCATGTATTCCGGCCGTGGCGCACCACGATGTACTGCTCGGCGTCGCAGATTTGTCTGACGTTCGGTTGAAGATCCCGCCGGAAGTACGAGTCCGAGGAGGCGCGGACATCGCGAAAAGGAATACGCCGCCAAAGATCGCGGAAAAAGCATAATCCGCCGCCTGCCATCCAACCGTGCTTACTGTGTCTGAGAATGCCATCGGAGTGGATCAGGGTAAGAAAACAGCACCGCGTAACGAGCGTGTTTGCCGGGTCTTGACCTAGAAGATGTTCGACCGAAGTCTTGAGGAATTCCGGAGCGTAGTAATCGTCGTCGTCCAGTTTGTGCAGAATGTCTCCGCGCGCGGTCTCTATTCCCAGATTCAGTTTAGCCCCGGTACGCATCCCGTTGACGCGGATATAGCGCACATCTTCCAAGCCCTCGCACAGGCTGCGTACGCTGCGGTCACTATCGTCGACGAGAATCAACTCCGCATTCCGGTAGGTGCGGCGGGCGAAACACCGCAACGCTTGCGGGATGAAACGGCGGCGGTTACAGGTGGGCATAATGCAGGACACCAACGGAGTGGATATCCCGGCGGGAGGGAAGTCAGAAAGAGCCATACTAACCGAATGAGATGATACGACACTTCAGTGCCATTGTAGGTAGGGAAAGGATAAGAAAACATTGCGGGGGGCGTAAGGTACGTGAGAACTTTCAACCCGGCACTGACAAGCGGTTCCACCTATTCGAGAGAGTCAGGGACGGAGCAGAGACGTGTTTCGGCTTTCAAGCCCGGCTCGCCATGGCGTTCCCAGGTCTTAGTTCAATCCCAAGGGAACCGAGACCGTAATGTTAGGTCCGTAATACGTCCCGGAAATATAGGGCGAGAGGACCGCGTAGGGGTAGTTGGTGATGAGCACGACTACCCGATAATTGTCGGTTCCCGAACCGGGCGACGATACCTGAACCATGTCGGGAGTCAGCGAGAAATACGTGGGGCTCGCATTGCTGGTTGGCTGATTATACAGCACCATGTTCTGGATCGCGGTCGGATTCGTGGGTTCATGGATCGCTCCCCAGCGCGCCGCCGAGCGTGCGCGCTCCACGAGCGCCTGATGAACAAAAAGGAACTGGCCGAAATCAAAAATGCCAATCAGCATCCCGGCGAAAACCATGAAGATCAGAGCCGTTTCCAGGAGCGCGGAGCCCTTGCTCCGCTTCGATCTTTTCGAAGTTTGGTGGCGCATGGTGCAAATTGCCTCAGTAAGGAGAAAACTCGCCCTGATAGGAGTAAGTGACGCGCGGTTTGCCCGTGTAGGTCGTGCTGGAAAACACCGAATTGATCGTGTAACCGCTGATCGAAACGGCCATTGTGCGCGGTACGCTATTCAGAAAACCGACCGTGATATTCACGTTGGACGTGGCCAGGTTCGGCACGACCGGCGCAGAACCGCCGGTGGGGTTGCCGTATACCACCATGTTCTTGACGGCGTTTGAGAATGCTGTCGAGGGCGTGGTAGTCGTCGAATCATACGGGCGAAGCGCCGCGTAGCGCGCACCCTCATTTACCGCGTTCAACAGCAGATTGTATTGATAGAACGTATAGCCAAACTGGAACGTGCCCGTAAAGATCGAAACCAGCACGCCGGAACCGATAGCGAACTCCAGCATGGCATTCCCGCACCGGTTTCCCGGCAGCCCTAAAAGTCTTCTGATGATCCGTCTCATTGTACTAATTGCACCTTAAATGAGCCTGCACCCGTGTTGCCGCCCTGATTTTCAGCGCCCAACACATAGGGTCCGGCGTAAATCGCGCAAAACGGTTCGTTGCCGGATGCCGCGGCGTAGTAGTTGTTTGACGTACCATTCGCAATGAGTAGGAAGGAGGCGTAGCCAACCACGTATGTGCCCGCGGCGGTGGGATTGAGAACCGGCAATGCAATGAGCCTCCGGCCGTTGTGGTGACTGTCATTAAGGTATGCTGCTAGTACATTGTCATGCGTGTCGCCATCCTGGTTTACCCGCGTATCTAATGCGTTGGCAATCGCGCTTTTATTCCCCGTTGTCATCGTGATCGTTTGGCCGACCGTAACCGGCTGTAACTGGACGAGATTCAGTATTTGTTGATAAATGACGGAGTTGGCGCTACCACCCCAATATCCATTCGTGCTCGCACCCCAATACTGCGTGACGGCAGCCTTTGAGGACTGGGGCTCTCCAGAGCACGTTGGCCTTACAAAGCAGTTATCCGGCGTTGCAGGACTGCATCCGGCGCGTGTGCCATTATAAGCAGGCCATTGAATGTCGTATTCATTGCCCACCACCAACCCGAAAGTCGGCGAACTCAAATCCGAGGCTACCGCGCTCAGCGGACCTAGACCGCGCGTAAAGCTCGTCTGTGCGATCTGACCGGCAATCGCCCGCGAGACCACATTCTGGCTGTACTGGTTCACAACCACGGGAAGGAAATATAGCTTTACCGGGACCGTTACTTCGACCTTGACGTAAATATAGCCAGTAGCCGGCGATGGGTTCGAGGTCCACGGACCTCCTGGCGCCGTGGAAAAGGTCACCGAAGGACCACTCATGAGTGTCGTTCCGAAATTCCAGCCGTTGGTGGAATTGTTCACCGCGGTGACGGCTTTGTTGATCCCGTCGGTGGTCCCGTCAATCTTTAACCCGGCGGCGAGAGCGGCGGCATCGCAGAATGCCTGCGTTTCATTCTTCGATATAAAGACTCTACCCATGTCCACGGCTAATCCCAATGCCCCGAACATCGCAAACGCCGCTCCGGCCATCGTAATGAGCACGAAGCCGCCTTGTTTTTGTGCGATCACTGCTTTGTTCATTGATTCTCCGCGGCGGTTGAGGTAGGAGGGGTCACCTGTGTTCGATCATGCGGTCTAAAAATCTGAAACGCAATAGATTAAGTGATTCCGGTGCGATCTCTAATAGCATCGAAATCCGCGATCTAAGGTGATCCGCTGACAATCGAGCTTTCCCGGCACAGAAGACGCCTTACCCCTAACCCGGCGTAGCCGGAACCAAAGAGGTCCGGGTATGATGCCGGGAATGGGCATCGAGCTACTGACGGAGCGACTCTCAGATCAGATCGCCGGAGTGCTGAGCTGTTGGGATCGGGTGTTGATCTTCGGCACGCTGCCCAAGATCTGCTACGCCGAGGGAATGACCTCGTACCTGTATGCCAAG
>DATLCW010000218.1:0-10371 GCA_035526195.1 Bryobacteraceae bacterium | reverse complement strand
GTAGGCGTCTCTCCAATTCATCCCATTTTTTCTTGCTCCATTTCCTCTTATGCCCCCAAAATCTTAACTCTCCTAGAGTTATGAAGCTGATGGCGATAGTCTTGCCCTTCACGTGTGGCGCGTATAGTTTTGCCCTTGTGTCGTTGGGTTTAAGCCACAGCACGGAGTAGACATCCGTGTCCAACAATACAACGGTATCTGTTTGCGTCAGTGTGATGACGGCCCTCGTTTAATGCCTGGAGTCGTATATCTCTTCTAGCATGGCGTCCAAATCATCTTCGGTGTCGTCCAGATTGGTTGCGAGTTCCGACGCAGTTTTTATTGGCTTGACGCCTTGGGCTGCTGATAGGTCCTCGATGGAGAAATTGGCTTTGAAGATGTTCTTGCCGAAATGCAGCGAAGGAACTTCCTGGATTTCCTTTATCGCAAGTGAGATAGGTTTTTCTGAGTACGGTTCGATCTGCGCCTCTCCATATACGCGTACAGTCTTCCGAAGGAGGGCGTAAACGACGTTTGCTTTGTCCGCATCAAAAGTGCAAACCACTTCTGCTCCCAAGGCTGGCGCAATTATGCACTTATTCTGACTCGGTCTGAAGTCGGCCATATCCAGAACGCCCTCAATCGGCATCATCGCTTTGCGGGGAGCACTGATCCTCTCGGCTAGCTTTGCCTGTACCGATTGTGTTATTCCGGCGGACATTTTTTTAGTTCCGTTGTTGCGCGGCACGATCCACTCTAGGCCAGATACCACCTTTGGTCCGATCACGCTTCCGAGATTGTATAAGCTATGAAGAACCCCAGGTGCGATGTCCTTCCTCTTGTTCCCATTGCCGAGAGATTTTAGCGTGGAGGCCAACTCCGAGACGGCCTCGTTGGCGCGGTTATTGGCATCTGGAAACAGTGGAAGCTGCGGTTTGGCAGCGGCGAACTGCAATGTTGTGCTTCCGCGTTTGATCGCCACAAGCTCCAGCGTGCATTCATTCTGAATCGATCCTGAAATCGGACCTGGATGCTTAGTCTTAAGCCCCTCCATCGCTTCGGCTTGCTTGTTTATAGCGTTTTGCGCCTCTTTGCAGATTCTGATAAGCTCAGGAACCGGTATCCTCCCTGGGCGTATACCTGGACCCCTAACCTTCAACTGCAAGATTGGCTTGGCAGTCGCGCGCTGCTTCGGCGGTTTTTTGCGATTGCCAGTTGCCAATGTGATTGTACCCAACACAAGCATATCCTAGACCGTCAAGGAGACAAACAGTGCCCGCCGAGCAGCGCATCGCTGGCGACGTATGGACTTCGGTTGCCATTGATGCTGAAACCAAACTGATTCCTTCCTGGCTGCTTGGGAAACGTGATGCCGGATGCGCGACAGAGTTCATTCAGGATCTGGCTGGCCGTCTCGCCAACCGCGTCCAGCTAACGACAGACGGCCTGAAAGTCTACTGAATGCCGTTGCCGATTCATTTGGGAATGATATCGACTACGCCGTCCTGCACAAGATCTACGGTGCCGAACCTGGCAACGAAGCACGCTACAGCCCCGCAAAGTGCATCGGCGGCGAGAAGAAACCCATGATTGGCAATCCAGACGAGAAGCGGTTTCAACAAGCTACATCGAAAGACAAAATCTCACCATGAGAATGTCCATGAGCCGCTTCACCAGATTGACCAACGGATTCTCTAAGAAGATCGAGAACCACTCGGCAGCGGTCGCGCTCTACATGATGTTCTACAACTTTGGACGTAAGCATGCGACACTCGGCACAACGCCTGCCGTGAAAGCTGGCTTGACCGATCACATATGGACCGTGGAAGAGATCATTGGCTTGCTGGAAAAAAGCGAACCAAAGTCCACGCGACCGGCTGCGGTTTCAAACTGAACCACTACCCGGAATTGCGGTAGAGGAATTCATCGCATTCCTGTGACGACGTTAAAACGAACCTGCACCGCGGGTGCCGGCGGCTGATCCCAGTCGGGTAGAATGGAGCTATTCGCATGCTTGCCCGATTGCTATTGTTCGCGTTCTCCGCCTTCCTTCTTAACGGGAAGGATGCCGAGTTTTTTGAAACGCGGATCCGCCCGGTGCTGGCGAAAAACTGTTTCGCCTGCCACTCGCAGACGGAGATGGGTGGCCTGCGGCTGGACACGCGGGAGCGGGCTATGCGCGGGGGCAAGTCGGGACCTTCGATTTTGCCCGGAAATGCAGCGGGCAGCCTGCTGATGGATGCGGTGCAGTATGCGTCGAAGCTGAAAATGCCGCCGAAAGGGAAACTCAGCGAGCGGGAAATCGCGGACTTACGAGCATGGATTGAGGAAGGCGCCATTTGGCCCGAGGAAACAGGCAAGGGAAAGCAAGGCTCATTCTGGTCTTTTCAGAAAGTTCGCGGGCAGCGGGTTCCGCAAGTAAGAGATGCGGCATGGGCGGCGACGGGAATCGACCGGTTCGTGCTGGCGAAGTTGGAGGCGGAAGGAGTGACGCCCGCAAAGACGGCGGATAAGCGCACGATGATCCGGCGCGCGACGTTTGATCTGACGGGGCTGCCGCCGGCTCCGGAGGATGTGCGGGCGTTTGTGGCCGACGAATCGGCGCAGGCATTTGCGAAAGTGGTGGACCGCCTGCTCGCCTCTCCCCGCTATGGGGAGCGCTGGGCGCGGCATTGGCTGGATCTGGCTCGTTATTCCGACGGCAAGGAAGGTGCGCGCGACGATGTTCCATACGCCAATGCATTCCGATATCGCGATTGGGTGGTGGATTCATTGAACCGGGACTTACCGTACGATGAGTTTGTGAAGGCGCAGATCGCGGCGGATCTGATGCCTGGCCAGCGGCACCTGCCGGCGCTGGGATTTCAGGCAATCGGGGAGAGCGATAACGATCGGGTGGACGTGACGACGCGCGTGTTTCTGGGGCTTACGGTGGGATGCGCGCAATGCCACGATCACAAGTTCGATCCGATTCCGACGCGCGATTACTATTCCGTGCTGGGCGTTTTCAAAAGCAGCAAGGTGGAAGAGTTTCCGCTGGTGGAGCCCGCCGTTGTGGAGAAGTATAACGGGGCGAAGAAGGCGCTGGCGGCGAAGCAGGATGAGCTGAAGCAATTTCTGGAACGGCAGACGAAACAGGTGGTGGACATCCTGGCGGCGCAGACTTCGCAGTATCTGCTGGCGGCGTGGAAGGGCAGCGGCGGCGAGGATCTGGATGCAGAAACGCTGGAACGGTGGAAGCGCTATCTGGCGAATCCGGAAAAGGATCATCCGTATTTCCGGCCCTGGTTCGATGTGGTGAAACGGCCGGGAGTGAGTGAGGCGGAAGTACAGGCGGCGGCGGTGGAGATGCAGACCGCCATCCGGAAAGTGCTCGATGACAAGAAAGCGCTGGACGACCTGAACTATGTGAAGGTCGGCGGGATGGAGGGGTTGAAGGACGCCGGTAAGGTGATTGGCACGCTGGTGGATTCGCTGCCGATCGAGCGCTTTTATTTCTGGCGGGATCTTGCTTCCAATCCGTATAAGGTGGAAGACCTGCAGTTTGCGGGAGGCGTATATTTTTACGGACCGAAGCAGGTGGAGCGTTTTCTGGATCCGCGATGGAAGCGCTATCTGGCGACGCTGCGCGAGGAAGTGAAAACGTTGGAGAAGGCGGTTCCGGCGGCGTATCCGTTCTTCCATGTGATGAAGGACTCGGATAAGCCGGCGAATACAAGGATTGCCATTCGGGGAGACGCGGCGAATTTGGGCGAAGAGGCTCCACGACGTTTTCTATCGGCTCTTTGCGACAGCGAGCCGAAGCCGTTTCAGCAGGGGAGCGGGCGGTTGGAGTTGGCGAATGCCATCGCGGCGGCGGACAATCCGCTAACGGCGCGAGTGATGGTGAACCGGTTGTGGAAGCACCATTTCGGCGAAGGGCTGGTGCGATCGGGCAGTAATTTCGGTCAGTTGGGCGATCGTCCAACCCATCCGGAATTGCTCGATTACCTGGCGGGACGGCTGGTGCATTCGGGGTGGTCGTTGAAAGCGATGCACCGCGAAATGATGCTGTCGCACGTTTATCAGCTTGGCTCAGAGGAAGAGCCGGCGGCGAGCGCGGCGAAGGACCCGGAAAACCGGCTTTTGTGGCGCGGCAACGTGAGAGAACGGCTGGATGCGGAAGCGCTGCGGGATTCAATTCTGGCGGTATCGGGAACGCTCGATGGGGCGATCGGGGGAGCGGCGGAAGCGCTCGGCGACGGCTTGCGGCGGCGGACGCTTTACGCGACGATCAGCCGGTCAAAGCCGGACCGCACGATGGCGTTGTTCGATTTTCCGGATCCGAACGCATCGGCAGAGCAGCGTATCGTGACGGTGGGTCCGATGCAGCGGTTGTTTTTCATGAACAGTCCGTTTGTGGCGGGCCAGGCAAAAGCTTTGGCGGCCAGGCTGGCGCGCGACGGTGCGGACGATGCGGCGCGAATTGGGCGGGCGTATGAATTGTTATACGGGCGCGAGGCGACCGCGGACGAAGTGCAACTGGGGATGGAGTATTTAGGCGGGCAAGCGGAAAAATGGCCGCAGTACGCACAAGTACTGCTGAGCGCGGCGGAGTTTAGCGCGGTGAAATGAGAACTACATGACCAGACGCGATTTGATACAGATGCTGGGGTGCGGTTTTGGCTCGCTGGGGCTGGCGGGCACGGCTGCCGGAGGGGTGACGCATCATCCGGCGAAGGCGAAGAATGTCATCTTTCTGTTTTTGAATGGCGGGCTTTCGCAGGTGGACACGTTCGATCCGAAGCCGGAGTTGACGCGGCGGAATAACCAGCCGCTGCCGGGTGAGAAGGTGAAGACCGACAGCGCCACGGGCAATCTGATGGCATCGCCGTTCGCCTTCCACAAGCATGGGCAGAGTGGGCTGGAAGTAAGCGAGATCTTTCCGCGCGTGGGGGCGTTGATCGACGATTTCTGCGTGCTTCGTTCGTGCTATGCGGATAACGGGAACCATGGACCGTCGCTGATGCTGATGAATACGGGGCACCAGCTGGTGGGGCGGCCTTCGATGGGTTCGTGGATCACCTACGGACTGGGCACGGAGAATCAGAACCTGCCGGGGTTTCTGGCGTTGTGTCCGGGATATCCGGTGATGGGTCCGCGACTGTGGAGCTCGGGGTTTCTGCCGAATATCCATCAGGGGACGTATATTCCGAACGGCGAGCGGACTCCGGAAAAACTGGTGCAGAATATCCGCAATGAATCGTTGAGCCGGGAGGAGCAACAGCGGCAACTGGGGCTGCTGGACCGGTTGAACCGGCTGTATCTGGGGCGGTCGCCGGCACAGCCGAAGCTGGCGGCGGGAGTGCAGGCGATGGAGGTGGCGTTCCGGATGCAGACCGAAGCTCCGGAGGCGTTCGACATCAGCAAGGAAGACGAGAAGACGCGCGAGAGCTACGGGGACAGCGACTTTGGGCGGGGCTGTCTGCTGGCGCGGCGGCTGGTGGAGCGCGGGGTACGGATGGTGCAGGTGTATTTCGGAAACTCGCAGCCTTGGGACAGCCATGAGGACATACGGAGCCATAAGGGATTGGCGCGGCAGGCGGATCCGGCGATTGCATCGCTGGTGGGGGATTTGAAAGCGCGGGGGTTGTTCAACGACACGATTTTGATTGTGGGGAGCGAGTTCGGGCGCACACCGATGATTCAGAGCGCGGGGCAGCTACGGGTGAATCAGGGCCGCGATCATAATGTGCTGGGGTTTACCACGCTCCTGGCGGGCGGCGGTATCAAGGGCGGAATCGCTTACGGCGCGACCGACGATTTCGGTTTGCGGGCGGTGGAGAAGCGGGTGCATCCGCATGATTTGCAGGCGACGGTGCTCCATTTGCTGGGGCTCGATCATACGCGGTTGACGTACCGCTATTCGGGGCGGGATTTCCGGTTGACCGATGTGGGCGGGCGGGTGATCTCCGAGGTGCTGGGCTGACACGCATTTCGTGATATGCTCGGCAGTCGGAGAAATAGATGAATCGAAGACACTTTCTTTACGGCGGCGCGATGATGGCGGCGGCGGCGCAGGTGGCCCGGCCACAGCGAGGCGCCGGGAGGAATCGGGGCGATCAGGGGCGCGGCCTGCAGCCTTTGAACGGCGGCAAGATCGGCAATACGCCGGCCATGAAGATCACCGACATCAAGACGTTTCTGGTGGGGGCCGGGGGCCGAAATTGGGTTTACGTCAAGATACTGACGGACCAGGGACTGGTGGGAATCGGCGAGGCCTATTCGGCCGGGCCCGACGAGGCCACCGTAAAAGTGATCGAGGACTTTAAGCTGTGGCTGGTGGGCAACGACCCGCGTAATGTGCAGTATCTTTTCGACCTGATGTATAACACGACGCGCTTCCCGGGCGGGATCATCACCAATTCCGCGATCAGCGGGATCGAGCATGCTTTATGGGACTTGGCGGGTAAATCCGCAGGCGTGCCGGTGTGGGCGCTGCTGGGGGGCCGAACGAGAAATAAGATCCGGGTCTATCAGAGCACCGGCGGCGGCACGCCTCAGCAGGCGGGGGAAAACGCCAAGGCGATGGTGGAGAAGTACGGATATACGGCGCTGAAGATGGGGATCCAGGCTCCGGGGAATATGGCTTACAACAAGGCCATCCGGTCCACTGTGGAGCATGTGCGCGCGGTGCGTGAGGCGGTGGGTCCCGATGTCGATATCGGCGTGGACGTGCATGCGAAATTCTTTGAAGTGCAGCGCGCGATCCGATTGGCACAGGCGATCGAGCCTTACAATCCGATGTGGATGGAAGAGTCGATCCGGCCGGAAAATTACGACGCGATGAAGAAGCTTTCCGACCACGTAAACATTCCGCTGGCGAGCGGGGAATCCAATTACGGGATCTACGAATTCAAGCAACTGATTGAACGGCAGGCTTTGGATTTTGTGCAGCCCGACATCTGCTGTTGCGGCGGCGTGCTTACGATGAAGAAGATAGCGGCGATGGCGGAAGCGCAGTATATGATGGTGGCTCCGCACAATCCGATGAGTCCGCTGGCGACGGCGGTGAATGTACACTTCGCGGCGTCGACGCCGAATTTCTACATTTTGGAATATAGCGCGCCGGATTCAGGGGAGCGGAAGAACGTATTGAAAGAGCCGCTGATGGTCAACAAGGATGGCTATCTGGACATTCCCAATAAGCCGGGTTGGGGTGTGGAGTTGAATGAGGAGGCTTTCAAGAGCATGCCTCCGGTTCCGTGGAAACGGGGGACGGCGTTTCGCGAGGACGGGTCGCCTTATTTCCAGTAGGTTATTCGGGACATGGCGTTGGGCGACGTCCTTCAAGAGAAGGCCCTGGCCGATGATGTCAGGGCGCGAAGTACCCGTTAATATCGAGAATCAGGTCGGTCAGATGGGTGACAAACGCATTGATGCCACCGTTTACTCCAGCGGGGACGATCGCCGCGTTGGCCACGACGCTGCCGTCAAAGGAGTTTAAAGTCGAAACATTAGGCTGCGCTCCACCCGCCGGCCATAGTGTCAGAAAACTGAGATTCGCGGGCGGAACAACTGTCGCATTCAGGGAATACGCTTGTGCCGACGCGGGGATGCCGCAACTACTCGAAGGTACCGGGAAAGTACGCGTTTGAGCGGCCGTCATCGAAGGTCCGCCCACCGGCCCCACCGGCAGGCGTGTATCCGCGACGCGGCAGGGGGTCGCGGTGTAGAAAGACATGGCGCCCGCTCCGCCGGGCGGAGCGAAATATCCATTCACATCGATAATCACATGAGTGTTGTCTGTGACAAAAACGTCGATGCCGCCGTTGGTTCCGGCGGGCACGATGGCGGCATTCGCCACCACCGTTCCGGTGAAAGAATTAAGGGTAGAAACCAGCGGCCTGGATTGTCCGGTGGGCCATGTGGTCAAAAACGAAAGCCCGGCTGGAGGCACTACCGTAAAATTCAGGGAATAGGCCTGCGCGGAACTGGGGAGATTACATGCGCTTTGCGGCACATTGAATGTGCGCGTCTGTCCGGCTGTCATCGTAGGTCCGCCGAATTGTCCGCTGGCATTTCGCGTATCGGCAATGCGGCAGGGAACCAGAGGATAGAACGACAGATTCGATGCCCCGGAAGCGGGAATGAAATAACCGTTGATGTCGAGAATGACATCGGTAGTGTTGGTGACAAACACGCTGACCGCCCCGTTGATGCCGGATGGCACAATCGCCGCGTTCGCCTTGATGCGGCCATCAAAGGAGTTGAGCGTGGAGACAAACGGCTGGCCTTGTCCGGTAGGCCAGATGGTGAGGTAACTCAACGGTCCGCGCGGTACTACGGTAACGCTCAAGGAATACGCTTGCGCGCCTGCCGGAATTCCGCAGGGACTCGCAGGAACAGGAAAGTCGCGGGTTGTGCCGCCGGAGATGACAGGTCCACCGAAGACGCCAGTGGCATTACGGGTATCGGCGATGCGGCACGGGACGACGGGAACAAAGCGCAAGGCCACAGCAGTCCGGAAAGCCTGATAGATAGAAGTCGCGGCCGAGCCGTAAGCACCATTCACGTAGGCCGATACCCGCGTGTAGAGCGTTCTGCCATCGGTGGGCAAATTGCTGACAACGAGCGAGGTATTGGTGGTTTCCTGGGTGAAGAGATCGCTTGCGCCCGCGGTGCTGCCGATTTCCAGCTTATATTTGGTGGCACCGGCCACAGCGCCCCAGGAAAAAGTAATCGAACCCGGCCCAAACGCGGTACCCGAGGCAGGCGAGTTGATGGTTGGGACCAGCGGACCAGTAGAGGTCACATTTAAAAGCGTCGCGACGTAGCCGCCGGGTGAGCCATTGGCCCCGAACACTACGTCGGGCTTACCGTCCCGGTTCATATCGGTGACGACGACAAAGGACGAGCCGTTGCCGGTATTCGGAATGGTGGTTTCGGTCTGGAAGGCGCCGTTTCCATCGCCAAGCAGCAGGCCCATTTGCACCGAGCCGCAACAGTGGCCGACAAGAATGTCGACTTTGCCGTCTCCATTAAAGTCGGTCAGTGCGGTTTGGGCGGGGCCGAATCCGGCGGGCAGGAGGGTGGGAGTCTGGAAAGTGCCATTTCCGTTGCCCGGAAGGACGGCTACCAAGGTGGCGGCGTTAGCTCCTCCCGTGGAGACGATGATATCGGGACGGCCGTCGAGGTTGACATCGCCGACCGTGACGTTAGTGGGGTGGAGACCCGCCGCAAAATTGGCGGCGGCCTGGAATGCGCCACTGCCGCCGCCCAGAAGAACGCTGATTCCACCTGGAACGGAGTCATTTCCGGCGGTGCCGAAGTTGACGACGATCAAATCAGGACGGCCGTCTCCGTTAACGTCGGCGGCCACGGCACCCTTCGGGTCCACACCGGCATTCATAATCGTGCGGGTCTGGAAAGTGCCGTTACCATTGCCCAATGCGACGGACACGCTGTCTTCCCCCTCGTCGGTGAAGACGAGATCCTGGCGGTTGTCGCCGTTGACGTCGGCGGCAGTGATGGAAGTCATCTGGGAACTTGCGGTGAACGAGGCAGGCGCATTGAACCCACCGGCGCCATTGGCGGTAAGAACATGAACGATGCTGCCGCTGGTGACGGCGACATCGCGGCGGCCGTCTCCGTTGAAATCGGCGGAGGTGATGCGCGACAGTTGGGCCGGAGCGTTCTGTGAGGGAACGGGGATCGGTGGTTGGGGCGTCAGCGTCCCATTACCATCGTTGAACGCGAGGTTGAGACCCGCGGTGTTGCTTAGGCCGTTGGTTAAAGGCGCCGTGGCGGCAACGTCGGGCAGGCCGTCGCCATTGAAATCTCCCACAGTGAATTCTCCCAGCGAGGGGAGGACGACCGACGGAGCGGCATGCAAGGTTCCATTCCCCCGGCCATAGAGGACAGTGACGTTCGAATCGTTGGCCGCGGCTGTAATCCCGTCAGGGTGACCGGCGCCGAAGACGACGTCGGAGTTGCCGTCCGAATCGAAGTCGGTAACGAAAAACGGCCCGGCTCCCGCGCGCGTGACATAGGAGCCCGGAGGTCCGAAAGTGCCGTTGCCGTTACCGAGTAGAATCGTCGCCGATGACGAGGTTTCGGAGGAGACGGCGATATCGGGATTACCGTCCTTGTTGAAATCGCCGCTGGCAACCGAGGTTGCAACGAAGCCTCGGGCGACACGGACGGGCGGCTGAAACGAACCGTTGCCATTGCCGAGGCGGATATCGACTCCATCGGAGTGGCCGATCAGCAGATCCCCTCTGCCGTCCTTGTTGAGATCCGCGGCGGCGATGGCGCGGGGGGAGGGGGCGTCGCCGGAAAGCGTGACCGGCGGCTGGAAGGTCGCGTCACCGTTACCGTTGAGGATCATCACGTTGTTGCTGCCGGTATTGG
>DATLCW010000216.1:0-22646 GCA_035526195.1 Bryobacteraceae bacterium | reverse complement strand
GGCGTTATCGGCTCTCTCCGTGAGCTCCATTACTTCCAGCCGGTATGTGTTCAGATTACCCGCTTCTCTTGCCATGCGCCAACGCCGCACGAAACCCGGATGCCTTTCCAGCAACAGATACACGTCGGCGAGCACGCGGGTGAGGACGTCATCATAGTGCCGGAACTCGAGCAACTGAGTATTTGCATACTCCAGCAGCCGGACCATCACTTGTCCGCTCTCTGGCTGGGTGTCGTATACCAGAGCGCAAGTCCATCCCACCACCAGCAAATCGCTTGGCGCGTAACTCATGGAGGACGCCAGCACTTCATGCCGTTCCGGAGCGCTCAGTTCTCCCGATTCGCCGCGGATCAGTTGTGCGATCTGGGCGCCGTACCGTTCGATGAGCAGCGCCGAATCAAGCGGCATACCGTCATCCCCGAGTGCGTTCCTCAGTTCCACCACCGTATAGTCCTCGCTGAGCATTCGCCCGGAGGGTTTGCGCAGCGCCGGACGAATGCGTTCGAGCTGGCGCGCTACGGTTGCTTCGGCGGCGCTTTCCAGATCCGCAGCCGCCATCCACTTGGCAGCCATCGCAATCAGGTCGCCCCAGCCGGTGTCCTTGAACGGCAGATCCATCTCCACGGCAATCACGCCATAATCGAAATACCGCATGCGCGCCGGGAAAAGCTCGCCGCTGGCAAGCTTCAGCGCCGGGATGTGTTCTTCGAGCGGCGGCCGTTCAAACCGGACGTATAGCGGGGCCTGGCGCCGAAACTCCGGTTCTCGCCCCGGTTTCGCCAATTGCAGCAGCGTCCGCAGGTCTTCGAGCGCAATTTCTTCGCTCACGTCAAAGAAGTACTGCAGCCGCAGAGAACCGCTCAAGGTCGCCATTCGGGTATCGCGCTTTCGTCAGACAGGGCGTGTCGTTACTCCACGCCTATTTGAAGTGTAGAGCAGAAGGATCCTGCGATAATAGTCGAGCTTACTGCCCCAGGGAATCCACTTTGCTCAATACCTTCACCGGCCGCGGCTTTGACCAGGTGATCAGGTCGGGCAGATCGTAGAATCGCAGCGCCCCGGGAACCACCTGCTCAAACACGCCCCGGTGGATGCGCCGGCGCACCGCAATCTCGTAACTCTGCAGCATTCCTTCGAGTGTTGCCGAGGCGATGCGCGAATCAAGCGCCGTGGCATAGAGCGCCGGAACCGCGCCGCCGTCCACGCCATACACCGAGATGCGCGCCGGGTCAACGCCCAGGCGCGCCGAAAGCAGCGTCACGGCGGCGCTGATGTCTTCGGCCCGCATGCCCACCAGCGGACGGTTCAACAAAATCGCTGTCATCGCGCTGTTGTAGTCTCCAAAGAAACGCTGCCAATCCGAGCTTCTGCCTCCCCCGGGCGACGTCTCGCCCATCCCGCGCAGGTCTATCGACAGTACCGCTTCGCCCGCTTTCACACGCGATAGCGCCATCTCGTGGGCCGCCGCTTTTCCGCGTCCATGGGCCAGCACGATTGCGGATTGTTGGGCGCCTTCGCCAGCGTAGAGCAGTGCCGGTACCAGGATCCCGGGCTCCGTCTGATAAACCAGCTTCGTCATCCTTGCCCCGCCCGGCAGCATGACCGTGCCATACTCCTGCACGGGCGGTTTGGAGAGTTTGGCCGTGAAGCCCGACAAGCGGCGCACATCGTCCAGCCTTCCCGGGGCGCGCAGTTGCTTCCACCTCGCTAAATTCAAGGAATGAACGGTCTCTCCGCGAAGCGATGTGGCTACCTGTCCCGTGGGCGTGCAGCTCAATTCGCGCTCTGAAAGCAGCGCCACGTCATATTCTGGCGTTGTATCCTCGGCTCCCTTTAGCCAGCGGGTAAACCAGCGATACGCGGCTTCCCGCCGGGGCTTAGTGTAGCCGTGACCATCGTCCGCTTCCACTTTGGCGAACTTCTCGGCAATCCCCAGCGAGTCATAGACGCGCGCCGCTTCGGCATAGGTCTCCCTGGCTCCGCCGATCGAAAAAAAGTCTCGTACGGCGGTCAGCATAAGGAATGGTTTCGGGCCGAAGCCATAGATGAAATCGGGGTGATCGTAGCCCGCCGCGATCCAACCTGGGAAGCACTGTTCCGCATCCTGCGGTCCGATGGTTTCGAGCAGCCGGCGCCAGTTGGTAAGGTAGCAGGAAGGCGCAGCCACACTGATGCGGTCGTCGAGCGAGGCGACATAGGAGCTATGCGTGCCCCCGCCGGAATTCCCGGTGATGCCGATGCGTTTCGCATCCACCTCCGGCCGCGACGCCAGGTAATCCAGCGCGCGCATCGCGTCCCAAATCGTGTAGCGGGCAAGCGCGTCGCCCACCATCAGCGTTTGAATGCCCTCCATGGTGTGCTCGGTGGTCGATTGGATTACTTTCGAGGCTTGAAAATCGTCATCCCATAACTGAACGCGCTCCCCTTGTCCTATGGGGTCCCAGGCAAGCATCACAAAGCCGCGTTTCGCGAGATTTGCGAGCACCATTTGCCACGCCGAGTGGGCCTTTGCACCCGCCTCATGCCCTAAAGGAAACAGCACGGCCGGATAAGGCCCCGTCCCTGTCGTGGGTACGTAGAGGTTAGCAGTGACGAAGAACTTCGGCTGGCTCTCAAAAATAACCTTTTCAATGCGATATCCATCACGCTCGATCACGCCGGTCACCGAGGGGTTCAGCGGCGTTCGTTCCGGCAGCCCGCCCAGGGCCGAGAGGAGCTTCTCGCGAAACCGGCGGCGGTAGCCGGTCCAATCGCGCGTCTGGCGGACACGGACGGCGCGCTCCTCAAAATGGCGCGCGGCCAGCCCGCGCAAGTATCGTGGCATCATCTCATCCACTTGCTTCCCATCGTTGAGGGTGCGGTAGAAATTAAGATTTTCGGTGGGTTGGGCTTGCGCGGCCAGTACGGCCGCAATCCAAAGACAAAGAGAGCGCATGAACGAATTATAGGGTGCTAACATGGGGCGCGGGTGGTCTCTTTATCTTTTTTTATGGGAGTGAATCAACGGATGCAGAGAGTATTTTGGATGGCGGTAGTTGCGGTAACCCTTGTCTATCAATCAGATGCAGCGGATTTAAAGGCGCTTCGCCGGTCCGGCCGGCCAGCTCCGGGGGGCGCTGCCAAGGCTTTCGCCGGACGGTCCGTGACGATTATACCGGGGGATGCGGCCTTGCCATTTCTTCTGGATGGCGGCGGCTACCGTTCGCAAATCCGCTTGACGAATCTGGATTCCAGGGAAGCCGCGTTTGAATTGCTGTTCGCGAATGACGACGGAGTTGCGACGAACGTCAATCTTCCCGATGGAAGCTCGGTATCAAATATCAAGGGGACGCTTCCGGCCTTCGGCGTTACCACCATTATCACGGCGAACACCGCGGCCAAAGCTGCGATATTCTGGGGCTTCCTGAATGCGCCGGACACCAAGATTGCGGTCATCGCAACCCTGGACGAAGATTTCGGGGGAGATTATCTCGGAGTTAGCTATCCCGCTTCCAACATCACGGCCAAGCGGGTGGTTGCCCTCTATGATAACGATGTGGCCGAGACGCAGATCAGCCTGGTGAATTTTAATACGGAGGAGTCCACTGTCACGGCGATTATCCGCGATGATCAGGGAACAGAGGTTTTCAAAGAGGAATTCAAGATGGCGGCGCTCACGGCGCTGGGCTACTTTCCGACCGATGCATTGGCTTCAACCGCTGGAAAGCGTGGGACGGTGGAGTTTTCCGTGCCCGCCAACAATTTCGGGGGTGTCGCCGCCCTTAGCTCACGTTTTTACGACGCCGGAGCATTTGACAATCTTCCGTCCGTCGCGTTGCCCTAAGGCTACAACAGCTTGACAATGGCGGCCTCCAGCGCCTTCAGATCCGCCTCCCCGATAAAGGAGCGGACCTTCCGGCCGGTGCGGTCATAAAGAAACGACGCCGGGAGGGCCCCGCTCCATTTGGCTTCCACGGAATTGATGAAGCCTTCCTCGCTCTTCGCCTTACGGATGTAATGGGGGCCGGGTGTCTTTGTCTGGCTAAGGAATGCCAGAGCCTTTGCTTCGTCTTCCGGCTCATCGGCGGAAACCGTGAGGAATACGAAGCCTTTGGCTTTGAGTCTGTCCTGGAGTTTGACCAGCGCCGGCATCTCCGCGCGGCAGGGCACGCAATACGTGGCCCAGAAATTGACCAGCACCACCTTGCCCTTGTGAGAGGCCACGAGCTTCTGATACCCCGATTCATCTACCGGACCCAGACCGGCAGCCAGAAAAAATGCCAATGCGAACTGAATCACGATGCCTTCCTCACGCGCTTGATTGTGCAGCCGAATGCTTTCGTCTCCTGCTTGGCGACCGGAACCCCCGTCAAGACGGCGTCGAGCGCCTTTCGCAGCCCATGCACCTGCGCCCGCGCGGGATTTCGGGAATCGTCTATATGTCCGTGATAGCGCACAACGCCGTCGCGGTCGAATAAATAGGCTTCCGGAGTGACTGTCGCTCCCATCGAATCCGCCAGCACATTGTTCGCATCCTTGTAGACCGGGAAGGGAAAATCCGCCGCTTTGGCGTGCAGAGCCACGTCGCGGGCAGGCTCATTGGCGTTGGCATTTACCAAAATGAATTGCACCCCCTGCTGAGAATAGGCCCGGTAAAGCGCGCTCATCCGGTCATTGTAATCATTGCTGACCGGGCACGTGGCGGAGTAGAACATGACCACAGTGGTCTTCCCCGTGAGGTCAAACGACACGGGCCTGCCGCTCAGTTCCTGAACTTCGACGGTACGCTCCGCCCCCAAAGACAGCGCCAGAGGAATCAGCAGCGAGAGCACAATCTTCATTTCTTCTGCTCTAGCTTGAGGTTAATTACGGCGGACTTGCGGGAGTCAAAAACGCTCAGCGTCTTCACGCCGCTGGCGGCCCCTTTACGCTCCGCTTTCACCTGATAGTCCACATCGGGACTTAGCCCGTGAAAGTGATAGGTTCCGTCCTCTTTCGTGATGAAAGAGCGCACCTGCAGCGTCTTGGTGTCTTTGAGTTGAACCACCCCACCGTCGGCCGGGGCTTCGCTTTCATCCGTCACCACGCCGGTCAAGCTACGACTCTTACCATCTTCCTCCTTGGGTTTTTTGTCGCCTTTAAAGATTGGTGGAGTTTTCTGCTGCGGGACCACTTGGCCGTACGCCACCGCCACAGCCCCAACCAGCAACGCGGCTATCCAGATCCTACTCATTTTGGGCCTTTCTTTCTTTCCGCCGGGTCAGGCTTCAGAGTTACAAATACATCCTGCCGTTCTTCGCCTGCCAGGGAGACGGAGCGGCTCTCTTCCAGATACCCGGCAGCTTGAATGGTCAGAGTATAACTCATAGGAGTTGCCGGTACGCGAAACCCGAATTCCCCCCTGACGTCCGAAACTGCGTTCATCTTCTTCACTTTGTGAGACGTATTCCGCCCCGGGTCCGGTTGCAGAACAATATTAGCTCCCGCGAGAGCGAAGCCCGGCTCACGAAATACCGTTCCCGCGACCGTCGCCTGGGCGGGTTTCGTTTTTGGCGGCTTCTCCCCCGCGGCAGTGGCCGCCGTGGCGATCAAGGCGAATAAAAACCAGTGGCGCCGGAAAAACATGGGTTACCAATCCTCGTCCTCGTCTTCATCTTCCTCATCTTCCTCTTCTTCGTCGAAGTCGTCGAAATCCTCATCCTCATCTTCGTCTACATCGTCGTCGGACTCGAGCTCCAGCGGGTCGACACTTACCACGCGAACACTGGCGCCACACTCATCGCAGCTCAGCGGATCGCCTTCGTCCAGCTCTTCTTCATCGACGTCGATCGTGGCATCGCAATTGGGGCAAGTGACCATCGTTTCCATCCTCCAAAAAATAAGACGCCCATCCTTTTTATCCGAAAGAAGCGGGGGAATGCAATCCCCGCCCACCTACTATTTTTTAACCATTCTTCGGCGGGTAGTGGGCGGTACGATTCCCTTTAGACGGAGATACATGAAGAGCTGAGACGGGTGCGTGAGACTCATGCTCTTTGATCCCCTGCAAGCATCTCCAAGCGGGTCACCTCCCGGCCGTCGAAGCGGCTGATCAGAACGGAGTAGAATTCGGGATTTTGGGCGGCCAGCTTCGGCGCCGCCTCCTCCAGCGCACGGCGCATTGCCTGCGCGAGTCCGGCAGCGCCGGCATCGGCCGGAAGCGTCGAGTAGTACTGCTTGATCTTCTCGCGAAAATCGGGCTCAGCCGTCTGTTCTTCCCCATTGAGAAGCAGCCCCGCCAGCGCCTTGCCAGAGTTCAGAATGTGGAGCGCCAACTCCCGGAATGTCATCAGTTCCGGCGTGAGGCGAAAATCCAGATCGTCCGCCGGAAAATCATCCACCGCCTGAGCGGAGCCGGCGCGAATCGATTTCCAGGAGTCCAGAACCGCATCAAGTCTCACCATGCCTCTATTGAAGCATGAGCGGCTGCTTTGGCACAGCCGATGTTTTAATTCTCCTTTGCATGGAGCTGCGGAACGGAATCCGGCCAGGCACATCTCAATCTGGTAATTGCGTTGACATCGTTTGCTTCTCCCTTTCCCCGGAGGAGATCGCGAGAACAGGCATTGTTGCCATAGCGGGACACCTCCAGCGTGCCATGGGTTGGCGCGTCTTCGGATTCCGCCGGCTACGACAGACGGATGTGCTTGCCCGTCGACAATCGGACGGGCCGGCCGATGGGCGTCTCGTACTCTTTGGCGTAATCGATTCCGAGCCGCTCGTATACCGTGGCGATAAAATCCTCAACCGTTACGGGGTTGTCCCTCACCTCGGAGGCGATTGCGTCGGAGGCGCCATAAATCTGTCCCCCCCGGATGCCGGCTCCGGCCACCGCGCACGACCAGAGTTTGGCCCAGTGGTCGCGGCCCGCGTTGGCATTCACTTTCGGAGTGCGCCCGAACTCGCCGGTGGCAATAACCAGCGTTGAATCCAGCAGGCCGCGATCAGCCAAATCGCTCAGCAAGGCTGAAAATGCCATATCGAAAGGCGGCACAAGCTGGTCTTTCAGAGCGGTGAAGTTCTTCTGATGCGTATCCCATTGATTAAAGCCGGTCGAAACGGTCACGAAGCGCGCGCCGGCCTCGACCAAACGCCGCGCGAGCAGGCAACCCTGGCCCATCGGCGTCCGCCCATAACGATCGCGCAACCGCGCGGGCTCTTCGGAAATCTGGAACGCCTTCTTCGCCTTGGGCGACGTCATCAGATCCATCGCTTTTTCATAAGCCTGATCGATACCCCGGAACTCTCCTCTTTGATCCGCATTCCGCAGCAGCGGATTGCGCTTGAAGGCCGCATCCATTTGCTTGACCAGGTAGCGGCGGTCGGAAATCTGCTGCCAATCGACGTCGGAAGGGAGCTGAATATCGCGGACCGTGTAATTTGCGAGACTCGCATCCCCTGAAGCGAACGGCGCGTAGGCCGCTCCCAGAAAGCCAGGTCCATAGGCATGCCCTGGAGCGGGAACGGCGACATAGGGCGGCACACCGTTGGAGTCCCCTTTCTCCTTCGCAACCACGGCGCCCATGGCGGGGAAGGAGAGTGTCGCCAGCGGCCTGTTGCCGGTCAGCATATGAGTCATGGCCTGTTCGTGTTCGCCTTCGCGCCCGGTCAAAGAGCGAAGGATGGTGAACTTGTCGGCCACTTTAGCGGTGAGCGGAAGGATCTCGCTGATCTGGATGCCGGAAACATTCGTGGGGATGGGCTTAAAGGTTCCGCGAAATTCGAGCGGAGCGTCCGGCTTCATATCCCACAGGTCGGTTTGCGGGGGACCGCCGCTCAACCATATTAAAATGCACGAACGCTCCTGGGCGCCGGCTGCCCGTATCCGAAAATAGTCCGCAAGGTTCAGGCCGACCATACCCAGCGAACCGATTCTGACGAAATCTCTTCGACCCCACATTTCGGTGTCCCCCCCAATTCAATGGTTAAACAGGAATTCCTTGGAATTGAGCAGCGCCCACAGAAATCCCTGGAGGCCCTTCCCACGGTCCGCCTGCTTCCGTACGAACCGCTTGGCCGCCTCCATTTCGGAGTCATCCGGCGCGCGGCCCAGCGCCGCAACGTAAAAAGTGCGAATAATGGCTGTGTCATCCGCACCCCCCGACAGCAGCGATGTGAGCATTCCCTCAGGGCTCGAAATCTTCGAGTGAAGGGTTTCGCCGCTTAGAAAATGCATGGCTTGGGTGATGGTGGTAGTGGTTTTCCGTTCACACTTGGCGACATCCCGAATGGGACGGTCAAAGGTATCGAGGAAGTAGGAGGGGACGCCCGAGTCGGGCAGATCGATTGCCTTCTTGCCTCGATAAAATCCGCGAAATTTTTCCGGAACTCCGGTGACCGTACTGACCGCGTCCAGGAGTTGCTCGGCGGTCAGCCGCCGGATCAGGTAATGCGAGTAATTCACGGCGTCTTCCGCGTTTGAAGCGTTCGTCGCGGCGCTCAATTGATAGGCGCTCGATTTGAGAATTGCCGCCATGAGCGGCTTCAACCGGAAGCCGTGTTCCACGAAGTAAACCGCGAGCCGGTCGAGCAACTCGGGATGGCTGGGTGGATTGGTGGCGCGAAAATCATCGACCGGCTCGACCAGGCCGCGAGCCATCAGCTGCTTCCACACCCTGTTTACGGTCGCCTTGGCGAAGTACGGATTATCGGCCGAGGTGACCCAGTTGGCCAATACCTCCCGGCGGTCCACCATGGGACGAATGGCCGGCTCGACGCCGTTCAACAACCGCGGCCGGATGACCTGCAGGGTTTGAGGGTGCTTGAACTCGGCAGTATAGTCCAGAGACACCAAACCTTCGAAGGGGCGGTAGCCGACTCCCTCTTTAATCCTGACCTGGGAGAAAAATGCCGCGATCCCGAGGAAATCGTCCCGAGTCCATCGCTCGCGAGGATGGTCGTGGCAGCGGGCGCATTCCAGGCTGAGCCCGAGAAACGTCTGGCTTACGAAGGTGGAATACTCTTCTATGCCGCGGCGGTTGGCGCGCGTATAGAAATTGTTCGGGCCGACTTCGGCCATGGTGCCGAGGCCGGTAATCATCTCCCGCGCGACCTCGTGATACGGCTTGTCAGAAGCAAAGCTCTGGCGGAAGTACTCGTGCGAATACAGGCTGTTATCGTGCACGTAGAGAGGCGCCATCATGAACAGGTCGCCCCACTTCTGCGCCCAGAACTGGGCGTACTCGGGCCGTTGGAGCAGAGCATCTATCACGCGGTCGCGCTTGTTGGGGTCTCTGTCCCGTTCGAAATTGAGCACTTCCTTTTGGGAGGGCAGTGTTCCGATCAGATCAAAATGGACGCGTCGAAAAAATTGCGTATCACTGCTCTTCGGGGAAGGCTCGATCTTGAGCTTTGTGAGCTTGTCGAAAATAGATTCATCGATGAAATTACGGCGCTCGATCGCCACCCCGCTCACCGGCGGGGGATTCAGCGCCACGGCGATGCGAGCGGAGCCGACCTTGCCGAGCGTCCGGACCAGCACGGTCACTTCGCCGTTCCGCTTGGCCGTGGCGAGCCCCGCCGGGCTTACGTTCAGCACGGCTTCGTCACTGGAGACATACTGCACGATACCGGTGAGGTCCGCCCGGGAACCGTCTTCATAAAGACCCTGAACGAAAAACTGTTGCTGTTCCTCCTTGTTGGCGAGCACCCGCAGACCGCTAGGGAAAACCTGAATTGAGGTGAGCCGGACGCCGCCGGCTTTGCCCTTAGGCGCGCCGGCCCGAATCCATTCGACCAGCGTGGCGTACTCGAGCGAATCCTTCTCCATGCGCTTGCCGCCGCCGTGCGGATCCACAAACGCCGGCTTCCGCAGCAGCAAACTTTTCTCCGGCTCCATTCTATCGATGCGCCTTCCACCCGAGTTCTTGACCACGGCGTCGTGATCCGCGTCCGGATCGTACCCAAACAGCGACAGCTTGAACCCGCCCTGGCCATTCAGCGCGCCATGACAGTTGCTTCCGTTGCAGCCTAGTTTAGAGAAGACCGGCGCAATGTCCGTGGCGAATTCCCAAGTCTTATTGCGGGCGGGACTGACGATGATGGCGGCATCCGCAGAGCGGTCCGCGACTGTGGCCGTGATCTTGACCACTCCTTCAGAAAGGGCCTTGACGACGCCCGGCCGGGGCTGGCTGACAATACCCGGATCGGAAATCGTGTAGACGGCGTCGCGCGTGAGGTCCCGCACCGATCCGTCCGGATAATGGCCGCTCACGATAAAGGAATGGGTGTTTCCCGGGCCTTGGATGAACCCGGCGGAGGGATCCATGGTGATTTTCTGCGGTCCGGCCGCGAGGAGCGGCAGGATGGCCACGGCCAGCGCAAACGGGATGCGGAAGGGGGTTCTCACGGCTCGACCCTTAATAAAAAAGTGCCGGTCGCCTCGGTCCATCGAGCAGCGCCCACACTTGCGGAACCGGAGACGGCGATCGGATATTCCCCGAGCGGGAGGGAGCCGTCAACGGCTTTCACCACCAGGCGCGCGATCTTGTCTTCATCGGTCAACTCGGTTTTCTCCAGGATGAGCCCTTTAGGCAATCCCTCCACCGAGAACGCGAGCGGCGAGGTGAAGCCGGTCTCTCTCTGAATCTTAACCAGGAGATCGGCCTGCCCGCTTCGGCCGCGCGAGAGTATGGTTCGTCCACCGCTGATGTTCCGGTCGGGTTGTATCTGGTCGAGCGCGAAGGGCGCCTGTTCGACGATGCACAGGCGCAGCGGCTCGGCCCGAATCTGCACGTAACCGAATCCGTCTCCAGGTATGGAGTTCGGCCAGGTTGCGCGCCGCGCGACCTTCTTTCCCGCAATCTGGGCCTCCCCGATGATGTCCAGCGGATAAATACCTTCCCTGGCGTTTTCCGGACCAGCTCCGGAAGCTGTCAGTTCGATCTCTGCGGCCGTCTCCGTCGATTTGACAACGAGAGGCTTGGCAGTCACACCTTCCGGCAGACCTTTGAGGGAGATAGAAACCTCGTCCACGAATCCTTCCAATCGCCGCAGAGTCAGCGGCACTTTCGTCGTCCCGCCACGTTGCAGAAAAATCCTCTCCGACCTCAATCCGAGCTCAAACGATGGAGACTGTTTCCGCACAGTAAGCAAGTAGAAGGAAGAGTCTCTCGCATGTTTTGAGGTGTCGCGCACTTGAGTGAAGAAGCGATCCGAGCGTTTCGCGCAGCTCGGAGCAAACGGTATCTTGAGATCGAGCTTGGCGTCGCGGTTCTTGGGATTCAAGAAGCTCGGACCATCATCATTTAAGGAAACGATGTCTCCCTCAACCGAAAGTACCGCCACGTGCGGGTCGAGCATTTCCGATCCGGCTGCCCGCGCCTCGATCTGAAACACCAACGCCTCACCTTCATTCGCCTGAAACTGGAACGAATCGACATCGCCGGGGTGATCCATGCGTCCAAGCAGCAGGAAAGGCGTTTTGAGAGGCGGGCTGGTTTCGAGCGTATCGTTCGGCTCGGATTCCATCTGGAGCTCCCCATTAGATACTCGAAACGACAGCGGAACCAGATTGCCGGATGAATCAGCCGTGGTCAGGAATCGTAAGCCGGGCTGGCTACCGGCATCGACTTTCAGCGATACTTTGTAACGGCCGGGAGTTTTTTCATCCCCGCCGGCAAGCTTTGCGGAGACGCCCGTTCCCGAAACCAGGAGAGGACTGCCTGGATTGAGAAAATCCGCTGCCAGCGTGCTCTCGATCGAGGTACCGGCGCGCGCCGCTGGCGGCCAGAGCGACCAAAGCATAGGACTGCGGCCGATCGTCAACTGGTAGGTCTCGCCCAGTCTCCGGTTCTCGCAATCGTTGACAAAGCACGTGACGGCCTGGCGGGCATGGTCGACAACGATGAAGTAGTCGCCTTCCCGCTCGAAAGTGTGACGCAGGTAAGGATCCCAGATAAATCGCGAGAAGTTGCTGCCGATGGGCCGTCCCGCCGAGTCGAGCAGCGTCAAAGTGACGTTACCCACTTCGCCGCCGGTTGCATATCCGTTGCGGCCGAGGAACACGTTGAATGCCATGACCTCGCCCTTGCCCGCGTGAAAACGGTAGAAGTCCGAGTCATTGGTGTCAAGGATCATCCCGTTTACTGAGGTTTGCGCCGAAACCAGATGAGCCTGTTCGGGCCTGTCGTTCGGCTCAATCTCTAAAACGGATTTCCAGCCGGTGATACGGAAGTGAAAAAGGTTCGAGAGGCCGCGCCGGGTAACCAGGCGCAATGCGTGTAAGCCGGGCTGGGCATCCCTGGTGGAGGAAACGAGCACGGTGGCGGTGGTAAAGGAAGAATCAAGGATAGAGCCGGACAGGGCGTCACTATCGAACTGTAAAGCTCGAGCGGAATCCAGGAACTGGCCCCAGATGGTGACGCGAACGCTCTGGCCTGCTGTCCAGCTCTGGGGAAGGATCTGCTGTACCAGCGGAGGCGTAGGCTTAACGTTGCCGGGGCCGGAGGCGCACAACGCAGAGCAAACCCCCACGAGGACCATCAGCGGCAAGCTTTTTGTCATACGGGCCTAAAACATATATTTTAACCCGAACTGAATGTTCCGTGCCCGCTGCAGGGAGCTACTCACCAGTCCGAAGCGGGGCGAGCCCACGCCGCGGTCCGGAATATTAAAAGTTGGGTGGTTAAAGGCATTGAAGTATTCCGAGCGAAACTGAATGCGGTGAGTCTCGGTCAGCAAAAAGTTCTTCATTACGCCCAAGTCCCACTGATTGAGCCCACCCATCCGGTGAGTGCGCTGGCCCAGGTTCCCGAGAGTAAAGTCGGGCGGTGTGGCGAATGCAGCCGTATTGAACTGGCGTTCCCAAGTCTTCTCCGGCACACGCCAGTCACCCACCAGGAGCGGCCGGACGCTTGCGTCGCCATTGGGACGCGCCAAGGGAGCGGTGATGGTGTACGGCGCTCCCGACTGAAAGATGGTCGAGCCGGATAGCTCCCAGCCGCCCAGGATGGCGCGGCTAACGCCCCGCAACCCGCCCGATGGCGTCATCCATACATAGCTCAGCGCCATGCGGTGCGCCACATCATAGAGGGCCAGACTCCGTTCGCACTTCAGGCAATTCTGATCCTGTGCGCCTGAGTTGCCCGCACCCGCGCCGAACAGACTGTCCTCCCCAAGCACAATCACTTTTGACCAGGTGTAATTGGCCCGGAGCAGGAGGCCGGCGGAGAACCGCCGCTGCCATCGGGTCTGAAGAGCGTGATAATTCGAGGTGCCGATCGAGTCGACGAAGCCGAACGGGCCGTATTGTGGATACGGCCGGCGCAACTGGCGGTCGCCCGGACCTATGGGAGTCGCGTTGGGATTGCGTCCATACCAGGGGAGATGCGTGCCTTTATTCCCCACGTAACCGGCGCTCAGCACGGAATTGAACGGCAGATTCCGCTCGATTGTGAAGTTCCACTGCTGGATATAGCCGTCCTTCATGTAGGTGTTCCTCACATTGAGACTGGGAAAGGGTACCTGGCCAGTCCCGGCCGGGAACGGATCATTCAGCGTCAGTGTGGGAAGTTTCGGATCGCCAAAGAAGTTCTCGGTAATGACGAACGGCGGATTGAGCTCATTCTCGGTCTGGGAGCTGAATTCCGTGTTCCAGTAAATACCGTAAGCGGAACGGATCACCGTCTTGTCCTGCACCCGGTAAGCAAATCCGAAGCGCGGGCTGAAGTCCCTCCGGTACGGCGCGACCACGCCGTCAGAAACCACCCCGGGGTACACGATGACGCCTCTGCCTACATCCCAGGACGCGTTTTTGGCGCCGCGGACTTCCACCGCCGGAGAATTATATTCATAACGCAGACCCATGTTGACGGTGAGCCGGGAGGTGGCGCGCCAGTCATCCTGAAAGTAGACGCCCCAGTGACTTTGGCGCATACGGGGATCGAAGGCGCCCTGGGTGACACTCGACGAGGCAAGATATCCGAGCAGAAAATCCGCCATGGGGTTGGTCGTATACCGGCCGTCAACCGACATGCTGGGCAGGCTCAACAGCGGCAGATTGACGTTTTGATGTTCGCGCAGGAAAGAGCCGCCCATTTGCAGAAGGTGTTTTCCGCGATTCCAGGTGAGGTCGTCGTAGAAATCCAGTTGCAACTGGTCGTGTCCGGAAGCGCGCTGATCGGCGATGCGGTCATAGCCGAAAATGCTGACGCCCGGAATGCCCCAGTTGGGCGACGGAATCGTGATTCGAGGCGCCACCTTGTTGAGACCAACGATTGACCAGACGTCCTCTTTGTCCGCGCGAAAATTTCGCAGCTTGATGTCGCGATCGTAAATGCCGAAGCGCGCGTTGTTGAGAATGGTCGGGCTGAAGATGCGGTTGTAACTGATGGTGTGCTTGAAGAAGCTGTTATTGCCGGTGTAGCCCAGGCCGGCCAGAACCTGGCGCGGTACCTGCTCGGTAGGCTCGGCGGCAAAGCTGTAGAAGATGTTGTCTTTGGACGAAATTTTGTGATCGGCGCGCAAATTGATCTGACTCACCCGGTTCGGCTCGGAGCCGGAGGAGACGTAATTGAATCTGGGATTGCCGGTGGTGTTCGGATCCGGATAGTAGCCGGCAATGCCGGCCGCCACGGGATTGATTCGCGACGCCGGGATGACATTGTTCGGGAAGGGGCTGCCGGTGAGTGGATCAATCACAGGTGCTCCGCCGGTAAAAATTCCCTTCTTCTCGAGCGAGGTGGGGACGATGGCGCCGCCGGCGCCCAGCTTGCGGACCTGCAGACCTTCGTAATTGATCATGAAGAAGGTGCGGTTCCTGCCGTTGTATATTTTTGGAAGGAACCAGGGTCCGGCCAGCATGAATCCGAACTGGTTGTAACGGTATGCCGGTTTGGGCGGAGGACTGCCCCAGTTCAAGGCATCGAACTTATCATTGCGCACGAACTCATAGAGGCTGGCGTGCAACTTGTTGGTTCCGGCGCGGGTGGTGAAGGCAATTGTGCCGCCGGCCACGCGGCCTTGGCGCGCGTTATTGTTTGAGGTGTCTACACGTACCTCCTCGATCGCTTCTATCGAAGGCGAGTAGCCGAGATATCCGCTGAAGCTCTGGTAAATGGTGGTGCCGTCCAGGGTGTAATTGTTGTAGTGCTCGCGGACGCCGGAAATCACTACGGACTTGCCGTATTCGCCGCCAAGCTGGTCCTGACGGCTTGCGGAGGTGCCCGTTGCGGGTTGCGTCACGCCGTTTTCCAACAGCGCAAGGTCGAGCGCCAGTCTGCCTCGCAGCGGCAGTTCGACCACCGACTCATTCGGAATATTGGATCCCACGGAGGCGTTCTCGGTTTGCAGCAACGGCGCCTCCGAGGTGACTGTGACCGACTGCTGCACATCTCCGGGCTGAAGCGAGAAATCAACCCGGGAGCTGGTTCCCACGCGCACAATCAAATTCGTGAAGATCTCCTTCCGGAATCCTTTCAATTGACAGGAAACCGTGTAACGGCCCGCCACCAGGTTCGTGACCAGATACTCGCCAACGTTGTTGGTACTGGTCGACGAAGATACGTTGGTCGCTATGTTGGTGACCTCCACCTGGGCGCCCGGCACGGCGGCGCCCGCTACATCCTGAACTGTGCCAATGATTGTTCCTTCGTTGATCTGCCCGTAAGCAGTAGCGGCGAGCAGGAGTTCACCTACGAGAGACAGGAAAAAACCTCGAGAACGCATACAACCTCCTTGAGCTAACGACGGGCGATGGTTGCGCCCATAATATTGCGGGCAGGTCGAAAAAGCAACCCACCCATTTCGTCGGGCCAAGGGTAATCTTTTCGTGACGTCCAGGGCGTGCGGACCTAGTGAAGATTCTCCAGCCCTTGCGCCCGCCCGTTATGAAGGAGGCCCGCCCGTTGAACGCTTCGATCCCTGGCTGCAGCAGATTGCTATAAGACCTTTCGACGGCTGAGCCGTGCAGGAGCTTAAATACGTACCGGTGACTTCGGTCGCGGTAACGGGGCATAATGTACTATGCGCGCAACGGAGCTATGCTCGTTTCTCCTCCGTTGCCTCCTCTTCGCCGCGCCGCTGGCCGCACAACAATCCGAACCCGCCAAACATCTCGAGCAAGGCGCCGCCCACCTGCAGCGGAACCAACTCGATCCCGCCATCCGTGAGCTAATCCGCGCCATTGCCATCAACCCGCGTTCCGCTCCCGCCCATCTCCTCCTCGGTCAGGCCTACCTCGCCAAGGGCGCCGCCGAACTGATCGCCGAGGCCAAAGCCGAATTCCAACAAGCCCAGGACATCGACCCGTCCCAAACTCTCGCCAGCTTCTACATCGCCAAAATCGATCTTGATCTTGGCCGGTTGCAGCGCGCTGAAAATGAGATCCACCGTGCTCTCGCCCAGAATCCGGGCTCGCCTTACCTTGTGGCGCTACTGGGGGAGATCCGCCGCCGGCAAGGCAATCCCGAAGAAGCGGCCGCTCTTGCCACGCGCGCCCTCTCCTCCGATTCCAACGCCGCACCTGTCCTCTACTTCCGTGCACTTGCGTATTGGGACCAAAAAAAGGAAGCTGAGGCGCTCGCCGATCTGAATCGCGCGATTGCTTCGTCTTTCGTCACCCCTGAGATGTACCAGACTCTCGGGTCCATTCACCTTCATCACAACCGTCTGGTGGAAGCCGAAACCGCCTTCCGTAAGGCCATGCAACTCAATCCTCGCGTCGAAGCCAGCTTGAGACTCGCCCAAACCCTCCGCCGCCAGCGCCGCTTCGAGGAAGCCCTCTTTGAACTGAAAAAGGTCGAATCCGCTCCTCAGTTCAGTTCCGAGTATTTCCAGGATCTGATGGCCGCCGCCGCTTGTGAGAAGGGTCTTATCCACCGCGATCAAGGCGACCTCCGCGCCGCTCGCGCGGCCTTTGAACGCGCTCTCGACACCAGCCCCCAGAACGAAGAAGCCCGCCGCAACCTCAACGCGCTCCGCTGATTTCCTCCACCCGCAGCACCTGGTCCGCCTTCACATTCTCCACTACCTGCCGTCCCCCGCCGGGCCATGCGACCTCGACCCGCTCCACTTGCGCCGCCGCTCCCAGCCCGAAATGCAATCGCAATTCTCCACTGCTGAGATAACTGGCAACGTTCGTCATGTCGCGAACCTGCCGCCGTCCCGCCGCAGTCAGCGTTACCCGCGCCCCCACTCCGAACCGGTTGCTCGCCTTGCCGCGCAACTCTACCGCCAGCCAGTGCCGCCGGGGCGCGGTGTCATTTCGAAACAGGAATGGCCGGTCGCCCAGATTCGCAATCACAATGTCCAGATCGCCGTCATTGTCGAAATCCGCCACCACCGATCCGCGACCCACGTGCTCCATCCCGAACGCGGGCCCGGCCTGCGCCGACACGTCGCGAAACTTTCCCCCGCCTATGTTTTCGTACAACAGGTCCTTCTGGGCGTACGTCAGTTGCGGATCGTAAAGCTTCACGTTGTCGATCACATGACCGTTAGTGACGTGGATGTCCAGATCGCCGTCGTTATCAAAGTCAAACAGCCGCGTGCCGAAACCCAACGGCTCGAGGCCCGAACTTAACCCCGCCGCCTCGGAGAAATCTTCAAACAACAGCTTCCCCAGATTTCGATAAAGCGTGTTTAACTCGAGCGCGAAGTTGGTGACAAAGATATCCGGCCGCCCATCCCCGTCATAATCGGCGATCTCCGTTCCCATGCCGGCCTGCGGCCTGCCGTGCCCGTCCAGCCCGACCCCCGCGGCATAGGCGATATCCACGAAGGTTCCGTTGCGCTGGTTGTGGTAAAGAAAATTACGCATGCCGTCGTTGGCTATATAGATGTCCGGCCATCCGTCGCCATCCACGTCTCCCACGGCTACACCTAATCCCTTGCCGGCCGGGTTCGCAATACCGGCCGCCTTCGAAACATCGGTGAACGTGCCATCCCCGTTGTTGCGATAAAGCAAATCCGCCTTGCCGTCGAACATACGCGGATCACAGTACATCCGATAGCCCGGCTTCCGGAAGCCGCAGTAGGTAGTGTCGTCGCTGCCGTAGTCCAGATAGCGGGCCACGTAGAGATCGAGATCCCCATCGAGATCGTAGTCGAGAAAGCCGGCGCTGCTGGACCATGCCGAGCCCATAACGCCGGCGTGGGTCGTGGTGTCCGTGAAGGTCCCATTTCCGTTATTGCGAAGCAATTGATTGGCACCAAAGCCCGCCACGTAGAGATCGGGGCGGCCATCGCCGTCGTAATCGCCAACAGCCACGCCCGTACCGAACCGCTTGTTGCCGCCTACGCCGGCTTTTGCCGTGACGTCCTCGAAGCGGGTCTGGCCGAGGTTGCGGTAGAGGCGATGTCCGGGCGAAGGCTTGCCTCGGACGATGTCGGCGCCATTGACGAAAAACAAGTCGACTTTGCCATCAGCATCGTAATCGAAGGCAGCCACGCCTGAGCCGAAAGTCTCCATCATCAATTTCCGAGGAGATGCGCCGTTCTCGTGTTTGTGGGTGATTCCTGCCTGCCGGCCGATTTCGACGAAACTGGCCGCCACCAATAACGCGATGGGAAGCATCATCTCCTCGGGTAAACCGCGATGCGGTGCGTTCGATAGGATTGCACGGAGATTACCTTCGATGGCAGCACGGGCATGTGGCAGGAAACGCAACCGGCGGCAGCGGTGAGGTTCTCGCGGCGGGCCTGAGGACAGGATGTTGCGGCGTGGCAAGACTGGCAACGCACTGAAAAGGACTCGGCGTCGCGCTGCGTCTGGTGGACATCATGGCAGGTGGTGCAAGTCATCTTTTGCGACTTCTGGAAACAGCGGCTGCCCCGGAGTAAGGCCACCTGATTGCCGTGGACGTCGGGTTCCGGAGGGCCTTCGTGTTCCAGCCCTGCGTGACAGCGGGCACACGCCTCGAGCCCAGGGCGCCCAAGCTGTTCATGACGATCGGCCTCGCCGTGGCATTGGGCGCAGCCGATGCCCAACTGATAGCCCGCCTTGTAGCGGACGCCGCCGCTCATCCGTTCCAGATGAAAGTTGGCGGCGTGGCAGCCCAGGCACTCGGGCGGAATGCCGCGTTTGAAGTGGACCTCGCCATCGACGTACCCGGGGCTATTGATCCAGCGGTTGGTGCTGGTGTGATACGAGACCGGTAATTGGAACAGGAGCCCGTCGCGCCAGTAGAGGTAACTCTGTCCGCGCCGGCCGGAACCGATGACGATATCGAAGCGTTCGGCACGGGCTTTCCCCCGTGTATATCCCGTTTGGAAAAAGCCGCCCTTCTGCTGCTCCATGCGAAAGAAGACATCGGCTGTACGGGTGAGCAGAATATTAGAGCCGTCCGCGAACGAGCCGAGAATCGACTGCGCCGTGGCTGGGCTGGAGGCGCGGGCATGAGCCGTTGCCGCGTACGAGGCGGCAAGGGCAGCATGACATTTCACGCAATCGAGCGAAGGCTCCGCGTTTCCGGCAAGCAGGAATAACAGAAATGCGACGCGCCTCGCCATCAAACGGTTAGAACTCGATGCGAAGCACCAGCGCGACACGGCGGCCGATGTGCTTCTCGGCATCGTAGTCAGAAACCGAGGTGGTGAACCGGCCCACCGTGGCGGGAACCGAGATGTTCCCCGATGGTTCCACGAAGTGCGGCGAGTTGAAGGCATTCGACATCATGGCAGTGAAGGTGGTGGAAACCCGTTCGGCCAGGCGGAACTTCTTGACGAGGCTGATATGGTGGGCGCTGATTCCCTGACCGACCAGGACGTTGGCGCTACTGTTGCCGAAGGTTCCCGGCGCGGGGTCGCGGAATGCCGAGGGGTCGAACCAGGCGTTGTAGGAGCGCTGGTTGCTGGGCAGGTTGCCGTCACCGATGCGATCAGGCAAGCCACCCACGGTGTTCGTATTGGATGGATCGGAGCCGGAGAAACTGGGCGAGAAAAAGAACCCCGACGTCAGATAGCTAATCGTGTTCACCGTCCATCCTCCCGCCAGTTGCTGCACGGCTCCGGGTGCGTTGCTCAGGAACTTCTTGCCGCGCCCAAACGGCAGATGCCAGGTGCCCGTAATGACGGCGTAGTGGCGGCGGTCCCCGGCGTTGCGCGACCAACGGCTGGTGACGTTATAAGGATTCTCCGTAACCAGGAAGTTGGCCATGCTGTTAGATAAGGTCCAATGCGCGTTGAACTGAAAATCACCCATGCGCTTCTGCGCCTGGATCTGGAAGGAGTCGTACTTGGTTTGGCCGTCCGAGCGGGCTTCGGTTACGCCGATGAATTCCGGATAGGGGCGCCGCGCCTGGGTGAAGGGGATCTGGCTCGGAGGAGGCTTGTTAATGCCGACGTTGTAGTTCAGCCCGTTGCCGCGCGAACCGACGTAGGAGGCGCGCAATCCGATGCTGCGCCAGTCGCGCTCAATGGTGAAATTGAACTGATGGATTGTTCCGGTGCTGGTGTTGATGGGAAACCCGGTAATACTTTGGCTGGGTATGCCGGCTGCGGCCAGGTTTTGTGGGAAGGGGTTGGGGAACTGGAAGAGAGCGCCACCCTCCGGAGCAAGCACATTCTGGTAGTTCTCGGCAATCTGGAAAGGCCCACCCGTGAGCACCCGCGCGAAATAGTCGATACGTTCGGTATAGGCACCATAGCCTCCGCGGAAGACAAGCTTGTCCGTGAGGCGGTAAGCCGCCGACAGGCGCGGCCGGAAATCCTTACGGTCTGGCTCCGGCACAACCGGGCCGGAGCCAATGCGAATGTTGCGCGGATAGAGCGGACTGATGCGTTGCGCGCCTTCCAGAGTGACATTGACCGAATTCGAGGGCCGATCCCAGTTGTACATCAGGCCATCGGTGAACGTGGGCAAGGCATAGTAGTCATAGCGGAGACCATAGTCGAGCGTGAGCCGCGGGCTCACTTTATAGCTGTCCTGGATGAAGATCCCGACCTCCTTATTGGTCCTGGTGCGATTGGTGAATGGATCCAGGCGAGTGGAGGATTGGGGGATGCCAAGAAGGAAGTCGGCGAATCCGATGGTGGAGCGGGTCATCGCGCCATTGAAGCTGAACGAGCCGAATGTCCCCTCGGGGATGGTGCCCACGAAAGATTCATAGGTGCGCACCTCGCCGCCGGCTTTCACGACGTGCTTGCCCATGTTCCAGGTGATCGAGTCCTCGAAACTCAGATCCGTGTCGTTCGCCAGCACCCCGCCCGCGATGGTGGCCAGCGGCTGGATCCCGGTAATGTTCATAGCGGGAAAGCCTTGTGCGCTGAAATTGCCGCGGTTGACCCCCTGCAATCCCAGCAGATTGACGGACTCCGCGCCATTGAGCGGGCTGACGCCGGCCTGCGGAGCTCCGTCCGTGATCACGTTCGGCGAAACCCCAAAGCGGAAGGTATTCACGAGATTGGGCGAAGCTACATGCGTATCGGAGACGATCCATTGCCCCTGGTTGCGGTAGCGGGTCCAGGTAAACTTTGGCAGGTTACGATCGAGAACGTAGGGCGTCCAGCCTTTGCGCCACCGCACGTAGATGGAGTTCTTCTCGGTAATGTTGTGATCGACGCGCCAAAAGACGGAGTCCGTCTTGAAATAGTCGTAGTGGAAGGGGTGGATGAATCCGAAGTTATTGGCCTGATACACATTCGGACTGGCGCCCATGTTGGGTTCGGGAAGAAAGTTGTCCATCACCTTGCGAGAGATGTCGCTGACACGGTTCGCCGGAATCATTTGTCCGGGAAACGGCATCCGATTCCCGCCGGCGCCGGCCGCGGACAGCGGATCCTGCAGAATCTGGTTGGCTGCGGTGAACTGCGAGAAGTCGCCCCGGCGCATGGGCAAGGACGCGACGGTTGCGTTCTTGAAAGTGCCCAGCGGGATGCGCTGGGAGAACCAGGAGGCGTAGAAAAACGTTCGGTTCTTCCAGATGGGGCCGCTGGCTTCCGCCTGCCACTCGTGCTGGAGGAATGGAATCTTCACCGGGTCGAAGTAGTTGCGCGCGTTCATTCCCGAATTGAAGTGTTTGTAGTAAACCATTCCATGGAGGTTGTTGGCGCCGCGCTTCGAGGTCATGTTGTAACTTGCCACGCGGGAGTTCTCGGCCGAACCGTTTACCAGTGAGATCTGCACTTCATCATGGAAGCTGATGTTGGCGCCACCGTAGCGATCGTTCTCCACGCCGTCGAATGCCTGCGAGAGTTGCGATGGCGCCTGTCCAGCCACGCGGACGGACCATCCTGAGCCCTGGATGCCTGGAATAGTAGTGAGCATCGCGAAGGGAGAAGGAATTACGTTGACGGAGGGTGAGTCCTTGAACTCGTTCTGCTGGATGGTGCCACTAATGGTGCCCGTATCGGTGGTGACCACCGCGACACCGCTCTGGACGGTGACGTTTTCCGTGGTGGAGCCGATTTGAAACAGCACATCAACACGGCGGATCTGTCCGGTGTCGAGGCGAATCTCTTCCGCGATGAAGGACTTGAACCCCGTCGCGTCGGCCTTCAGGGTGTAGACACCAGGCTTTAAGTCGGCGAATTCATAGTTGCCATTCTCATCGGCTGCCGCACTGCGAACCGTAGTGTTGGTGCCGACGTCCACCAGTGTGATTGTCGCTTGGGGAACAACGGACCGCGACTGGTCATTGACGACCCCTCGGATCGTCGACTTATCCGACTGTCCCCATAAAATGGTGAGC
>DATLCW010000203.1:0-26007 GCA_035526195.1 Bryobacteraceae bacterium | reverse complement strand
ATTCCGGCCGCTGCCATTCTGTATCTTTGCGCGCCAGGAGCAGGGAAAAGAACTCACCCGGCCACTGTGACGCCGAACTCAGGGCCGCAGTGCGGAACCAATTGCTGTCGCTGTGGACGGCCGCCAATTGTGCAATGCCGGCGTGCGCCGCGCGCGATTTGTAGCCGCCAAGGGTAAACGCAAGTTGCAGGCTCACGCGAATTTCAGGATCGCTCAACCGCGCGAGAAGCGCTTTTTCGATACCCGCCGATTGCGGCAGGGACTCACTGAGCTTCATGCCGTGCTCACGCAGCCCCGCGTGTGGATTTTCCATGGCGGCGAGAACGTCGGCTTCTGCGAGCGATCCCATCCCCTCGAGCGTCCAGAGAGTCGCGAGGCGCGCTACGGGCTTCGCACTCCCCGCGGCCATCTGCCGCAACAGCGGAGCCGTTGACTGATCCTGCTTCTCCAGCAGAAGCCGTTTGGCTGTCTGGCGGTTCCAGCCGTTTTCATTCTCCAGTTCCGCCACCAGTTGCGCCGCGCTGAGCGTTCCCAGATTCGTCTTGAGGCTGCGCTTCACCCGCGGAGCATTCGACACGATGCGGTAGAGCCGCCCCATGTCATCCCCGCGATAGAAGTCAAGTTTCAGACGCTTTTGTAACTCTTCGGGAATCGAGAGCGGGGTCTCGATCGTCTGGCGGTACATGTCCGTCAGGTATAGATTGCCGTCGGGCGCGTTGGCGAAATTCGTAGGGCGGAACCAGGAGTCGGTGGACGCGAGGAACTCCACCTGCTCGCGCGCCGGCCGGGCGGAGAATGTAACTCCATCCGGCGTGACAATATCGCGGCGCACAAGGTTGCCGCTAACGTCGCCGGTGAATATGTTGCCGCGGTACTCCTCGGGCCAGGCATCGCCGCTGTAGATTGTGCTGCCGGTAGCGCCGGTGATATGCCCGGCCACGTGTTCCACCCGGCCGGACTTCGATTCGTCATACCGCTTCTGACGGATTTTGGTACGCTCGGCGCGCCATTCTTCGGGCGGCGTCAGCGGGTACATGAGCCGCTCGCGCTTGCCATAGGGATCGTGATGGACATTCGACACTTCCAACAGCGGCGAGCGCAGCAGGTAATTCCTGGGAATCACGACATGCCGCAAATGAGTGGTGTTTTGGGAAATGAAACGATTGCCCCAGTCGTCTATGGTCATGCCGTACTGCGTGGTTCCTGAAGCCGGCTCGGCGACATTCCGAATGGGGTGGAAGCGAAAGTCGCCGCCGCGGACTTCAATTGCCGGATGCCCTGGCCATTTGGGAGACGTAATATGCCCCGCGTTGCCGGTATTGGAAAAGTAGATCCAGTTGTCCGGCCCCAATCGCGGGTTGCTCACCTGCGCTTCCGGATTGCCCTGGAAGAAGCCGGTAAACAAAACCTCGCGCACATCGGCCTTTCCATCACCGTTGGTGTCCTTCATGTAGTAGATATTCGGAGCCGCCGGAACAATCAATCCGCCTTTCCAGGGGAAAAGTCCGCTCACCTGGAGCACGTCCTCGGCGAAGACCGTGCTCTTATCCGCCTTCCCATCGCCATCGGTGTCTTCCAGCATCACGATCCGCGAGCGTGCCGGCTTTCCCTTGGGCGGGTCATAGGGAAGGTCCAACATGTCGGCTACGTAAGCGCGGCCGTTCTCATCAAACACCATGTCTACAGGATCGAGCACCATCGGCTCCGAGGCGAACAACTCCACCCGGAAGCCTTCGCTTAACTTCAAAGTTGCCGCAGCATTGGCGGGCGCCACGGGTCTCGTACCGGATTTCGAGCAGCCGGCGGAAATGACCGCCACGATGACCGGCAGGAAAAACAGGGAGATCTTTTTCATATGCAATCCATTAGGGTAACGCTTTGCCGCGCCTCCAGTGAACGGCTCGAATGTTGGGATGGTAGGATCTACTGTGTCTCCAGCGCCACCTCCGGAAATCATCGCGCATTCGCACGCCGGCCTCGCCCCGCCTATTTCTCCACGCCCTGATAAGGACATCCGATTCAGGGAGCACCACGTCCCGCTGGAAACGGTTCAGAGATGGCGTGAGGACGGCGAACCGTCGAAATTCTGAATGGCCTTGGCGACTGCACGCTCATTTCGACCGCGATCCTCCGAACTGCGACCTTTCCACGACGTTCCGAACGGCGACTTCCGAGCCGCGACCGCGAGGAAGCGGTTTTCCAGAGTGACTGCCATCCAATCCAAAACGCACTTCAGCCCCAAAAGCGATGGTCCGCCATGGAAGTACTCGATGGTTATGGAACGATCAGGAAGTACGGGAAGGATGAGACACGGCGTGGAGGCGCAGGGCGAACTGTGACACCCGGCGTCCGACTTGAATCACCCCGTCGTCGCCTCCGGCAGCTTTCCGCCTCCCCAAAGCCGGCCGTGACCCAATCAAAATGCCTTTTCGCGCCCAATGGCATAGAGGGCGTTGCTGGTTCGAAGGTACATTTTGCCTTCGCTGATTGCCGGAGTCGCGTAGATGTCCGAGTCGAATTCATTGATCGCGAGAATTTCCCAATCCCCCGCGGCGCGCAGCACGACAACCTTGCCATGCTCGCTGGCGATGTACACCTTGCCGTCGACGCCGATGGGTGAAGCGTAGTAGTCTTCAAGCGCACCCGTCAAGCGGGCCTGCTTGAGTATCTTGCCGGTCTGAGCGTCCAGAGTGGTCGCGATTCCGCCGCTTCGGACGAGGAAAACCACATTTTTGTAAACCAGGGGAGCCGGTACGTCGGGCAGCGACTTTTCAAATCGCCAGAGCACGTGCGTGGCTGTCACATCGCCGCTGCCCCCGAGCTTCACAGCCATCATGGCGTTTCGTGAAGCGCGGCGGGTGCGGAATAATGTCCATTCCCTCTCGTTCAGAAACCCATCCCGATCCAAGTCGATCGCACGCCAGGTTCCCGTCGGCTGCCAGGGCGGTGGAAGTTCTTTCTGAGAGAGCTTCGCATCGTGATTAGCGTCGGCCGCGGCTATGACGTCGGCGAAGGGTGGCAGGTTCACCTGCTGCCCCGCGTCGTTTCCGGAAGTCCAGCCGTTGAAGTAAATAATATCGCCGGCTATCGTGGGGGCCGATTTCGGCTGGCATGTGAGACCGCGCACGAACCAGAGCGATTCGCCGTCCACAATGGAATACGCGGTGAGCTGGTAGGAGCCGGGTGCGATCACTTGGGTAGGGCCGCGTGCCGGACGGTAAATGACAGGCGTGGAGTACCCGTTGATCACGTCGCGCGGCGTTTTCCAGGCGATCTTTCCGCTGTCAGCATCCACCCCGATAATGTATGCGTCGGTATCCTGATCGCAGACGAGGACCACTCTTCCATCGGCATAGACGGGCGAGGCAGCCACCCCGTGTTGACTGTTAAATGGTCCGAGCGGCAACCGCCATCGCTCTTTGCCGTCGAAATCATAAGCGGCCATGCCGAAATCGGCGAAGAACACAAAGACGCTCTTTCCATCGGTCACCGCGGTCGGCGCGGCACGCTGATTGAGGGCGTTCTGGGCCTCGCGCCGGTCTGCGCGAATGGATCGCCGCCACTGAACCTTCCCGGTGGAGCGGCTCAGGCACATCGTAATCAAATCATCGCCCTCGGCAGCAGTGAGAAAAATGCGATCTCCCACCAGCACAGGAGACGACTTACCTACCGGCAGCTCTGTCTTCCAGAGAACGTTTTTTTTGGGCCCAAACTCGGTTGGCAGTTGCCCACAGGAAGAGCACAGTCCCGAGCCGTTCGGACCACGCAACTGGGGCCAGTCGGCGCCGGATAGACTGAGTGCGATCAGCGTAGAAAGAAGGGTGTGCATTGATCTGCTACCCATAGTAAGCGTTTTCACGCCCGGCGTAGGGTCCCCGCTGAGGCCACTTCCGAGCCGCGACCGTGAGGAAGCGGTTTCCAGATTGCCAGTTGCTAAACTGGAAAATACATGAGATATTTCATCACTTTTTCGTGCTACGGCGCGCATTTGCACGGTGATGAATCGGGCTCCGTCGACCGGCGCCACAATGTGCCGGGAAGCCGCCTGTTAAACGCCAATCCAAAACGCGCTTCAGCGGAAGGGTTAAGTATGAATCAAGCGCCGTACTTGCTGGATCGGAACAGCCGGGCCGCCGTGCTCGCCGCACTCCATGAGGTATGTTTGCACCGCGGATGGAGTCTGCTGGCCGCGCACGTGCGGACCAATCATGTCCACGTAGCCGTGGAGGCCGACGTTCCGCCTGAAAAAGTCATGACTGATTTCAAGTCGTATGCCAGCCGGGGTCTGAACCGCTTGGGACGTGACGGAACAGAGCGGAAGCGGTGGGCCCGCCATGGAAGTACTCGATGGTTATGGAAAGACCAGGAAGTGCGGGAAGCGATGCGATACGTCGTAGAGGCGCAGGGCGAACCGATGGCGGTGTTCGTCGTGGAAAGGCTGTGACACCGGGCGTCCGACTCCCTTACGGTCGCGGCTCGGAAGTTGCCGTATGCCAGCGGGACGTGACGGAACTGAGCGGAAGCGGTGGGACCGATCAGGAAGTGCGGGAGGCGATGAAAAGGCTGTGACACTGGGCGTCGGACTCCCTTACGGTCGCGGCTCGGAAGTCGGGAAGTGCGGAAGTCGCCGTATGCCAGCGGGACAGCGGTTATGGGAACCCCACCGGCGCGTATTCCATCACGACGGCAGTGATGTCGTCACTCTGCGGGACATCCTCCGTGAAGGTCTCGACGGCATTGATAAGGATCGCGATCAGCTCTTCGCAGCTTTTGCTCGGATTCGCCCGCATCAGCAGTTCCAGCCGTTTGCTCTCAAAGAACTGACCGGCTCGATTCTGCGCCTCCGAAACCCCATCCGTGTACACAACGATTTTATCGCCTGCTTCGATCTGCGTATGATCCACCGAAAATTCCGCCTCGGCGAGCAACCCCAACGGCATGCTGGTAGGCGATAGCTTCACCACCTCGCCTGATCGTTTGATCACCAGCGGCGGACAATGCCCGGCATTGCTCCAGCGCATGTGCCCATCCTTGCTCAGCACGCCGCAAAACAGCGTGGCATACTTCTCGCCCTCCGTCCGTTCGGTTAAAAACTGATTGACATGGGCCATCAGGACATCAATCCGCATCGCCGCATGTCCACCGGCAAGAAAGGCTCCCTGCAGGAGGCTCGCCAGCAGCGCGGAGCTGACGCCTTTCCCCGATACATCGGCAACCACGAAAGCCCATAAATCGGCTTCCAACTGGCGTACGTCGCAATAATCGCCGCCAACCTGATGAGACGGGATACTGGCCGCGGCGGCGCGAAACCATCCCGATTGGGGCAGCTTGCGCGGCATCAGGCTCTGCTGAATCTCGCGGGCGATCTTCAGCTCCTCGTCCATTTTCTGCCGCAGCCGCTCCTGCTCCAGTAGCCGCGCATTCTCCAGAATGGTGGAGGCTTCAATCGCCAGCGTCTGCAGCAATTCCCGGTCGCCGGCGGAGAGATCCGTGGCTCCCAGGCGGGACTCCAGATACAGGACGCCCACGGTCTCGTTCTTTGAGCTTACGACTTGCGTTTCCTCGCTCACGGAACCGCCGGTACGAACATGAACCAGCGGCACACAAACCACACTGCGCAGCGGCAGATTGGCCGTGGAAATATCCGGATCGCCCAGAAACTGCACCCGCGGATCGAAGTTCATCGAAAGCAGTTCCCGCCGCGCGCTCAACGCCTTGTGAATCAGCTTGGTGGGCACTTGCAATTCCGTGGTGGGGATGGCCGCGCCGCGGTAATCCCGCGCCACCGTAACATGCAGCTCTTCGCCATCCCGTAACAACAGAAACCCGCGTTGGGCCGACGTTACCGTCAGCGCGGCATCCACCACAGCCGATAGCACGGAGTGCGTCGAAAGCGAGCTTTGAACTGTGCGCGCCACTTCCACCAGCGCCCGAAGCTTCGCCAGATTGGCGGGAGCGCCGGTGCGCGTCAGCGGCGACCCGAGCTGTTCCATCAACCGCTGGATCTCCGCTTCCTCCAACGTAAACACGATCTTGTAGGAATCCTGAACGCCGAACTCAATTTTATCCCCGCTCGAAAGCTTCTGCCGGCCTGCAATACGGGATCCATTTACCAGCACACCGTGGCGGCTGTTCAGGTCTTCTATGAAAAAATCGGCTGCCTCCGCAAAGATGCGGGCATGGTTGCGCGATGCCCTGTTATCCCGCAGCACCAGGTTGCTCTCCGCCTGGCGCCCGATGGTAAAGGGCAGCGAAGACAGGGCCATTCGCTGGCGGTTGCCGCTGGGATTGATCACCAGCAGGTTCGCCTGCCGGCCGAATGCCCCTTCCGAAGCGTTCATTCGCGTTTCCGCGGACGCGCATTCGCCTCCACTTCGTGCACCGGTTCGGTTTCGCGGGCTCGAAGCGCCTGGCAATGAGAGCAGTATCCCCCGATTTCGGTTCGCGTCATCAGGATCTGGAAACCGAAATGCGATTCCACCTGCTTGCGCAGCCGCGCGAGCGGCTCGCCGAAAAACTCCTCCACTTTGCCGCACCGCATGCAGATCACATGGGCATGTTCCTGCTTCATGCGGGTTTCGTAGTAATGCTGATCGCCGCCGTAGTGCATCAGATCGAGCTCGTCCACTAAGCCGCCGGCCTTCAACAGCTTTAAGGTGCGATAGACGGTCACCCGATTGAGCTTCGGGTCCTGCTGCTGCGCCATATGGAAAAGTTGCTCGGCATCGAGATGCTTGCCTGAGCCATCAATCAGATCCAGAAGAATTTTGCGTTGCCGGGTCAGGCGCACGCCACGCTCGCGGAGAGAGTCCTTGATTCCGGTTTGAGCCATGAGCCTCATTAAAAGGGTAACACTTCACCGCAGCAGGTATTGTTGGATGAAGAGCACCATGGCGGCGTTCTGCACGTCCTGGTTGGATTTCCTGCTGAACCCATGGCCCTCATCGTCCGCCAGCAGGTACCAGGTGGGGGTTTTTTGTTTCCTCAGCGCTGCAACCACCTGTTCGCTCTCGGTATAGGGCACTCGCGGATCGTTGCGCCCCTGCACGATAAACATTGGTTTGGTGATTTTGCTTATGCGGCTGAGTGGCGAGATCGTGCTCAGAAAATCGCGCATTTTTGGATCGCGTTCATCGCCGTATTCCACCCGCCGCCGGTCGCGCCGGTACGCTTCGGTATTCTCCAGAAACGTCACCCAGTTGGAGATGCCCACCACGTCCATGGCGCACTTGAACCGGTCATTGTAGTGCGTCATGGAGGCGAGAGTCATGTAGCCGCCATAGCTGCCGCCGGTGACCATCACGCTGTATCGCTCCAGGTCAGGACGGGTCGCAATCCAATCGAGCAGCGCGCCAATATCCTTCACCGAATCCTCCCGTTTATAGCCGTTGTCGAGCGACACGAATTCCTTCCCGTAGCCGGTAGACCCGCGAACATTGGGGTAAAGGAGCGCGATGCCCAATTCCTCCAGCAGATAGTTGGAACGTCCCAGATAGGTGGGCCGCGACTGGCCTTCCGGTCCTCCGTGAATGTTGATGATCACCGGCCGTGGTCCCGAAAATCGGGCGGGCGGCTTGTAAAGGAACCCGGACAGCATCCGGCCGTCAAAGGATTTCCAGCGCACCAGTTCCGGATCGCGAAACCCGGAGGCGCGGATTCCCCCGGTTTCACTTTCGGTCCAGCGCTGTAATACCCCCGTCGTAAGATCAATGGAGAAAACATCGGCCGGATGCCGCGCGGTCACGAAAGAAAACCCCAGTTCGGCGCTGCCCGCCCGCCAATTCAAATCGGAGATGACGCCGTACGGGAGTTTCGGCAACGGCAATTCCTCGAATGTACGCGTGTCGAGCACCCGCAAAACCGAGGAGCCATCCTCGTTACTGAGATAGGCGAGACGTCTGCCATCGCTCGACACGACGATATCTCCGGCGTCCCACTTGTCTTCGGCGCGCAGGACCGTGAGCTTGCCGCTCGTCACATCGATAGCCGCCAAGCGCTTGAAATTGGAATCCTGATCGGTGGTGAGATAGATGCGCTTGCCATCGGTGGAAAACAAAGCATCGCCCCAGGACCCGCCCTTCGGGGTGATTGGCCGGGCGCTTCCCGAGGACACATTGAGAAGGTGAAGGGAACTGTCGGTCACCGAACGCCGGTCCATCACCAGCAGCGAGTTGCCGTCAGGCGACCAATCGAGAGGCTCCCAGGCGCCGTTTTTCGCCTCCAGCACGCGGCGCGCTCCGGCCGATTCATCGGGACTCAAGACATAGATATCCGTATCAGCCCCGTTGCGTTGCGTAGAAGAGTAAGCGATCCAGCGGCCATCGCGGGACCAGACGGGAGAATCGTTGCGCGACTTACCGTCGGTCAGCAACTTCGTGCAGCCGCAAGCGAGGTCGTAGAGATAAAGCTGGTACCGCTCGGCCCCATCGGCATCGGTCTGATACAAGATACTGTCTTGGTGCCGGGGCCGGTACGAGGCGGACACAATGCGCTCGCGCCGGAAGGTAAGTTGTGTGCGCGCCCCCAGGGGCATGGCCACGCGGTGCACCTGATTGTTGTTGGCAAATCGTGTGAGCACCACCATCTCCCGCCTCGTGGGGTGCCATCCCTGCAGCGAGGCCGCTCGGGAGTTGCCGTACTGATCGAGACGGTCCATAAGACTCAGCGGGATCGCCGGAATTCCGTCCGCGCGCAGATTGGCCGGAATCTTGAGGGCGGGTTCGGCGGCGGTAACGATCGTCGGGAACAGGAGAACCAGAAGGATGCGTACCATGGCGGATATGCAGATAGTGTAATCTAACTGCGCAATGACACGGATTCTCGTTCTCGCCGCCATGGTGGCAATCTGTTCTTCCGCACAGGAAAAAACCGCCGTCGGGCTTGCTTCCGATCAAACCGTACTTGAGGCTATCCTTCCACCTCCCTCCACTCTGCCGCGCATTCTGCTGGTCGGTGGCCTGGATGGCGACAGCGCGGCCGCCAAGACGCTACGCCAGCAAGTCAAAGTTTCCAAACGGTATTCGGTCGCCGCCATTCCCCTAGCGAACCCGTCGCGCCGCAAACTGATTTTCCCGCCTCCGGGCGACGCCTATCGCGACCACCCCGAATCTCACGCGCTCTGGCGATGGATCGGAACCTACGCTCCCGATCTCGTTCTCATCGTTGGCGACGGCGCCGGTCTCGCCGAAGCCCTATCGCGGGAACGCGTCGCGGGGGTCGGCCGCATCCCGGCGAACCGCGTCACGGGCAGGTTGAAGATTCCGGCGCCGCCGAAGTCCGAGGCGCGGCTCGAGATGGAGAGCCGTCTTGCACGCACTCCGCGCCAGGTTGCCGAACAGGCGGCGCAGGTATACGGTCATGAGTTGAACGAACCGGTGTACATTCCCGCCGTCGCCCTTATGGGACGTTTGCATCTTGGGCAACAAACGGATGTCGAGCGCATCGTGCAACCCTACGTAATCGGCGCAAAGAACAGTCTGGAGAAGCCCACCTCCAGTCACTTTTCCGGGCACCTCCTGTTTGCCGAACTCGCCGAACGGACGAAGAATCCGCGCTATGTGGAACTGGTGCGCGCGGCGGCGAACATGGGCTTCACCTCTTCCGGAGAAATGAGGGAGTCCATGCCCATGCACAGCCGGATGAGTGACTCCGTGTTTATGGGCTGCCCCATCCTGGTAAAGGCCGGCAAGCTCACCGGCGAAACCAAGTACTATGACATGGCCTTGCGGCATTTCCGCTTTATGAAGAAGCTGGACCAGCGGCCGGACGGCTTGTGGCGGCACTCCCCCGCGGATGAAACGGCCTGGGGGCGTGGCAACGCCTTCGCCCTGCTCGGCATGGCGCTCAGTCTGAGCGATCTGCCGCCAAGCCATCCGGCCTATGAAGAGATTCTGCTGGCCTACCGAACCCTTGCGTCGGCACTGGCGAAACAACAGGAGGAGATGGGGATGTGGCGTCAGGTGGTGGATAAGAGCGGCGCTTACCGCGAGCTCACCGCCACCTGTATGATCGGCGCTTCCCTTCTACGGGGCATACGCCGGGGGTGGCTTGACGAAGCGTCCTATCAGCCGCGAGTGAAACGTGCCTGGGAAGCAGTGAAGGGGCGGGTGGCAAGCGATGGTGGATTGATCGATGTTTGCGAGGGAACGGGAGCGCAGAAGAGTCTTAACGACTATCTGAAGCGAAAAGCAATCCTCGGTCAGGATGGGCGGGGAGGCGCGATGGTGCTGCTATTTGCTACTGAGATGGAGTAGCAACGCGCCCGGCCGGGCTCGCTACTCCTCTTTGGAGTTCCACCACCAACGCATCGAGCGCGATGCTCTTCTGCACGTTACGCCGGGCGAACTCGACCAGTTCATCCACTCGCAGCATCGCCTTTTGCAGCCACTCAAATTCGATGCTTCGAGCAATACGCTCCAACTGCGGCTGTAAATCCGGATTGCGCCGGGCAGCATGCCCCGCATGAAGCAAAAGCACGTCTTCCAGCAGGGTCGAGAGCACCTTCAGATAAGAATCCAATTTTTCGCTTTTGCTCGCGGATATCGCCTCCGAGTGCTTCACCCATGCCGAAACATGCGTATGCCGGCTCGCCGCTTCGAGCAACGCCAGCATCCTTTGGCGGCGCACATCCCAGAGTTCCAGATTCGCGGTCACCGCCAGACCGGGGGCGCCCCCCGCAGCCGTGACGCGGCGATCGGCGGCTCCCCATCCGCGGGATTCCGCGAACCCGGCCATCTCCGCCGCCGCCAACGCGGTCATGTGAAACATTACCGATCGTGAGCGGATCGTCGGCAGCAGATCGTAGGCATTTTCCGCCGTCATGATTAGCAAGAGATAATTGGGAGGCTCTTCCAGAATCTTAAGCAGAGAATTGGCCGCCTGCTCATTGGCGCGGTCAATATGATCGATCAAGAAAACTCGCCGGCCACCCTTCAACGGGCCAAATTGCGCCCGCTCTTTCAGTAACCGCATTTGCTGAATGCTGATCTGGCGCAGCGGTCCGTCTGGCGGAAACGTCAGAAAGTCCGGATGCGTAGAGAATAACAGCGGATCGTCGGCGCGCTTTTCGCTGGGCAGTTTCTCGCGCTCGGCAATCCGGTCCACGTTCACGGCCAGGCTCAGGTCATCCTGCTCGATTTTTTCCGCATCGTCCAGAATTGCCGCCGCAAAGCGCCTTGCCAAAGTTGCCTTCCCCACCCCTTCCGGACCGGCCAGAAGCAACGTTTGCGGGATACGTTCCTTACGGATCATGTTCCGCAGAGCCCCGCTGACGGTCGCGTTGCCGTAGAAACCGGAGAACGCCATTACTTCTTCATCGCCGCGATCAGAATTTCCGAAAGCTGCCCCAGCCGGTAGGGTTTTTGCAGGAAGGCTTTGGCGCCCGCGTCGATCAGGGTGTCCACTCCGGCATCCTGATTGTAGCCGCTGGTAAGAACCACTCGCACGCGCGGATTGATTTCCCGTAACTTTTCAAATACGTTCTTCCCGCTCAGATCCGGCATAATCAAATCGATGATCACGAGATCGATATCTTTGCCGCGACGCCGGTAATAATCGATCGCCTCGCGGGAGGAGCCCAGGCAAATCGTATGGTAGCCGAGGTTCTTCAGCATCCGTGCCGCCACCTGCCGCACGACTTCCTCATCGTCCACCACCAGCACCAACCCCTTACCCCTCTCGGGCGCCGCGCCCACCTCTCCGGCGGATTGCCTGGCTCTTTCCGGCGCCACCGGGAGCAGCATATGAAATGAGGTTCCCGCTTCACACTGCACCTCGATGCGCCCGGCGTGGGCGCGCATAATCCCTTGCACCACCGTCAATCCCATGCCGGTGCCTTTATCCGGACCCTTGGTCGTAAAGAACGGTTCGAAAATCCTGTCCCGAAGGTGGCCCGGAATGCCTGCTCCCGTATCGGATACCGATACGCGAACAAAGCCGGCCAATACCGATGTGGAGAGAGTCAGAACACCTCCGTCCGGCATCGCGTCCCGCGCGTTGAGTGCGAGGTTGAGAAAAACCTGGAACATCTGGCCGGGATCCCCTATGATCTCCGCGCTTTGAGCTTCCAACCGCAATTCCAGGCGGATGTTCTTGTCGATGGTGTGGCGCAGCAGGGCGGCAACTTCGAGCAGCGTCTGATGCAGATCGATGCGCACGCGCTTCGGTTGGCCGCACCGGGCGAAACCCAGCAATTGAGAGGTGAGCTGAGAAGCGCGATCGGCGGCCTTTTCAATTACCTCCAGCGCTTCCACCACCTGCTGCGAAGCTCCGGAATCCTCCCGCAGGAGGCTGGCATAACCCAGAATCGCCGTGAGCAGATTATTAAAATCGTGCGCCACTCCGCCCGCCAGCGACCCTATCGAAGTCAGCTTTTGCGATTGCGCCAGTTGAGATTCCAGATCCTCCACCCGCTGCCGCAATGTCTCCACCTCGCCGGATGATGAGTTGCGAGGTGGAGCCGCCGCGAATTCAGACATTTGGAATCGGCCTAGAAGGAATAAAGCAAAGTGCCTGGCTCTGATTCTAGCTCAGGAACCGTAACTTCGGCATGTTCCTTCACCGGCCGTACATAGAGCCCGGTGTCGCCGAGATAGACTTCCAACTCCGCCGGCCGGGGCAGGGAGCCCTGGATCAGCGCCTCGGACAGTGGATCCTCGATGTATTTCTGTAGCGCCCGCCGCAACGGGCGAGCCCCGTAGCTGCGATCGCCGCAAGTCTTCTCCAGGATGTACTTGGCGGCATCATTCGATAGCCGGATGGTGAGCTGCTTGGGAACCAGGTTCACATTCACCAGGCCCACCAGCAACTGGACGATCTGGAGCAGATCTTCATCCGAGAGCGGATTGAACAGAATGGTCTCATCAATGCGGTTGAGGAATTCGGGATTGAATGCCCGCTTCACCTCGCTCATCACCATGTCCTCCACCCTGGGGGCAAGCCCCGCCCCTACGGGCGCCGCAAAGCCGATGGGCGACTTCTTGTCGAGGAAGCGAGCGCCAAGGTTTGAAGTCATGATGATAATCGTGTTCTTGAAGTCCACCGTGTTGCCGAGACCGTCGGTTAACTGGCCGTCTTCAAACACCTGCAGCAGGATGTTGTACACATCCGGATGCGCTTTCTCGATCTCATCCAGCAGGATGACAGAGTAAGGAGAACGCTTCACCCGCTCCGTCAACTGCCCGCCCTCTTCATAACCCACGTAGCCGGGAGGCGAGCCGATCAGCTTCGAAACCGAATGCTTCTCCATGAACTCCGACATATCGAAGCGGATGAGCGACTTTTCGCTGCCAAAGAGGAAGTCCGCCAGCGCGCGGGCGACTTCGGTTTTTCCCACGCCTGTTGGGCCCAGGAACAGAAACGAGCCAGCCGGACGTTTGGGCGATTTCAGTCCCGCGCGAGAACGGCGGATGGCGCGGGCAAGAGCGCTGATGGCGCGATTCTGGCTGATGACACGCTTGTGGAGCTCTTCTTCAATGCGGAGCAGTTTCGAGACTTCTTCCTCGCGGATGGCTGTCATCGGAACGCCGGTCCAACGCGCTACGACGTCTTCAATATCGTCTTTCGTAACCACGCCAGTGGAAGTATCGTCGAGGTTATACTTCTCCCGCAGCAGGCGCAGGTTCTCCCGCTCACGCCGCTCTTCGTCGGAATAGAACCTGGCCTTCTCGAATTCATGGTTGGCGATGGCGTTCTCCATGCGATGCACGATGAACTTGATGCGCTTCTGAATTTCTGAGACCTCTGACGGCACCGTCGTCTGCCGCAGCTTGATGCGAGCGCCGGCTTCGTCGATCAGATCGATTGCTTTATCCGGGAGAAAACGGTCAGGGATGAAACGCGAAGAAGCATGCACGGCCGATTCAATCGCCTCATCGGTATAGGCAACGGCGTGGAATTTCTCGTAGCGCTCTTTGATCCCGTACAGGATCTTGATGGCATCGCTTTCATTCGGCGGCGGAACTTTCACCGCCTGGAAGCGCCGTTCCAGGGAACGGTCTTTTTCAATCGACTTGCGGTATTCACCCGGTGTGGTGGCGCCGATGCACTGGATTTCCCCGCGCGACAGCGCCGGCTTCAGGATATTGGCCGCATCGAGCGAGCCCTCCGCCGAGCCGGCCCCGACCAGGGTATGCAACTCGTCGATAAAGATGATCGAGTTCTGGTTCTCCATCAGCTCTTTCATGATGGTCTTGAGCCGTTCTTCAAACTGTCCGCGGTACTTGGTGCCGGCGACAATCAGCGATAAATCGAGAGCCAGAATGCGCTTGTCGGCGAGGAAGCTCGGCACGTCGCCTTCCGCAATCCGTTGTGCCAGGCCTTCGACAATGGCCGTTTTTCCGACGCCGGGTTCGCCGATCAACACCGGGTTGTTTTTGGTGCGGCGGCAGAGGATCTGTACCACCCGCTCGAGTTCATAATCCCGGCCAATCAGAGGATCCAGCGTGCCATCGAGAGCAGCCTGCGTCAGATCGCGGCTGAATTCCGAAAGCAGCGAGCTTTCTTTGGGTCGATTGGAGGCCATTTTTTCCGAGGAAGAGCGGGCAATCTCTTCGCGTACCTGCGAAAGGCGCAGACCGCGCTCGTGAAGGATTTCGGCCGCGAGGCACTTTTCCTCGCGCAGCAAGCCGAGCAGCAGATGCTCGGTTCCGATGTGCTTATGGTTTAGCCGTTCGGCTTCTTCGGCCCCGTAGGCAAGCACGCGCTTGCATTCATGACTTAGCGGCAAGTCCACCGAAGTTGAGACCTTTTCGCGAATCGTGGTATGCGCTTCGATCTGTTTCCGAATGGACTCGATAGCGGCGTGCGAGCGGAGAAAGCGGTTGGCGAGAGCCTTATCCTCGCGTAGGAGGCCGAGCAGCAAGTGCTCGGTTTCGATGTACGGGCTGCCAAATTGGCTGGCCTCATAGCGTGCGAAAAAGATAACTCTGCGGGCCTTTTCGGTGTAGCGTTCAAACATATGTCGATCCGTTCGCTCCTGAAAGAGAAATCGCTTCCAACGGCGGCGGAGGCGAATTCTCATCAATAGGGTGCAGCCTTCCCTGGTCTAAGCTTAGAACGCGATCGCAGCGCCTTGCGAAAGCGAGGTTGTGCGTAACGATAACAGAGGTTAGCTTATGGGAACGGTGCAGGTCTTCCAATAAGGTTATGATGCCTTCGCCGGTGCGGTAGTCCAGCGAGCCTGTTGGCTCGTCAGCCAGCAGCACTTGGGGCGAAGATACCAGGGCGCGGGCAAGCGACACCCGCTGCTGCTCGCCGCCGGAGAGTTCTCCGGCGCGATGATGCTCGCGCTGCTCCAACCCTACCTGGGCGAGTTTTTCGTGCGCAAGCGCGGAGGCTGCTTTGTGGGAGGCGCCCCGGATCAGAAGGGGCATCATCACGTTTTCCAGCGCGGAGAACTCCGGCAGCAGCGAGTGACTTTGCCACACAAATCCGATTTTCGTGTTTCGAAAGTCGCTTAATTCTCCGTCGGACAAGCTGGATAACGCTTTGGAGCCAAAGTAGATCTCGCCCTGCGTCGGGCGGTCCAACCCGCCTAACAAATGGAGTAGAGTCGATTTACCGGTTCCCGATTCTCCGATAATGGCCACCCGCTCTCCGGCTTGGACTTGCAGATTCAAGTCATGAAACACAGTAATTTGCGACTGGCCCGAAGGGTAACTTTTGGCCAGATCCACCGTCCGGATTGCGATGTTGTCCGACTCCCCCACTGCTACTATCAGGCTAACACGTGTTCGAGTTGGGTGTTCTAGGCTGAAAGTACTATTTTCCATGGTTGATCCCTAACGGAGCGCGGGCGGTGAAACGGACGGCGGGAATTCATTATATCAGGGATCACAGTCCGTAGGCGTTCCCGGGGGGGCGCGAGAACGCGGGTCCAGCGCAAGCACGTAAGTCCGGGCAAGGTTTCAATCCAGCGGGAGAGCCGAAACAGATAGCTTATCGGTCCTCTTCACTTCCACTTTCACCTTGTCGGTCAATCCAAGATTTCCTGGCAGTGTAAGCGTATAATGCGATCTCACCACCTCGAACACGCGTGCCGCCGGCTCCTTGTTTCCCGTCTTTTGCATATCGCGCAACTGAAAGGAAGCGCCGCCCGTCTGCCGCGCCAGATTCTCAAACAGCGATCGGCCTGCGCCGGCCGCATACACGGGATAAATTGATACGCTGTTTTTCCGGGCCATGCGTACGACTTCCCTTTCGGTAGCGCGGCTATGGCCTTCCACCCCCGCTGTCACCAACAGGATCACGCGGCGAAATGCGGCGTGCTCAAACCCCCCATCCATCGCCGCGAACAGGGCGTCCAGTACCCGCGGTGAATTTCCGTATCTGACTTTGCCCAACGCGGCCATGAGAAGCTGTTTGCTGGAAGTGTAATCCTGCATCAGCTCCGCCGAGGAGTCAAACGAAACAACGGACATCTGTTCTTTTTCCTGCAGTTGCCCGATCAGGCTGGATGCTACGCCCTGAACGATGCCGCCCACCAGGCTGGTATCCACCAGCAGCATCACGTCGACAGGCTTAGAGGAAAATTCAGCCGCATCCACGCGGCGGACCAGTTTGTCTTCGAAGACCGTGAAATCCTGCGCGGTCAGATTTTGAATCGGACGGCCGCTTTTCTGCTCGACCACCGTGACCAGCACGCGCATCGCTGCCGGCACCGGCAACGCCGTCAGCAATAGGCAGGAAAGCAGCCGGGTCATTCGGTTGGCTTGCGGTCCGGCGCCGCAACCGCGCTCTCATCGCGGCCGATAACCTGCACCTTGGTTCCGTTGTCCAGACGAGCGAGTTGCTGAGTGGCCACATTCTCGCCTTCATGGAGCCCTTCCAGAATCTCCACTTCGGTCTCAAAGCGGTCTCCGAGTTTCACGTCGCGAGCTTGGACCGTCCCCTGATTCACGACGTATGCCTTGTTGGAGCCCAGAACGTAATTTACCGATCTGGCCGGCACCACCATAATCTTTTCGGTATGGTCGGTGCGCACACGGGCGCGAGCGTAGGATCCGGGTTTCAACTCCCCTTTGGGATTGGCAATCAGAGCCTCCACGATAAAGGTCCGCTTGGCCTGATCCACGGTCGGCGAGATGCGCCAGATCTTACCCTGGAACTTCCGGTTTACAAACGCTTCCACTCCCACATCCGCCATCTGGCCGTTCTTTACCCAGGGAGCCATACGCTCCGGCACTTCGATCCGCAGCCGGATCGGGTCCGTCTTCACGAGACTCAGCAGCGGCGCATTGGGGCGCACGTACTGGCCCACAGTGACCTGCCGCTCCTTCACGAAGGCCGCAAAGGGCGCGCGCACACTGGTGTCGCGCAGTTTCTTGCGCTGCAGATCTAGCAACGCTTTGGAGCGCTCCACATCCTGCACCAGATTGCGCGTCTGGTTGATGGTCGAATCGTAGGCGGCCTGCATCGCCTGGAAACGCCCGCTGGCCTGATCCAGCTCACTTTTAGCGCCGATTCCCTGGTCCACGAGGCTTTTCATCCGTTCAAACTGCTGTCGCGCCGACATCATATCGGCAGCCGCCCGCCGCACATCGGGAGCCTCGCGGACGTCCCGGAGCCGGTCCTTTTCGGACTTTAGTCCCAGACGTTCGAGCGACATTCTCAATTGTGCTTCGTTCTGCGCGAGCAGATAACGCTGCTCTTCGTCCGAGATATGCACCAACACCTGCCCTTCGGTAACGGCATCGCCGAGATCGATGTTGACGACATCGACTTTTCCTTCAATTTCGGCCGAGATCAACACTTCGTCATAAGGAAAGAACGTGCCGATCGATTCCACGGCCCGTTGGACGAGCTTCGAACGTACGGACGCGACTCGAATCTGAATGGGGCCGGAGTCTTTTTTGGCCTGGACAGGTTTTGGCTGACTGCAGGAAAACAGACAGACGGAGGCGGCAAGAATCAGATAGTACCGGGGGAGCTTCATCACTAGTCCGTAACTCCTAATTGTACTGAATTTGCGGCAGATGACGTTTTTTCCTAAATAAAAGGGGGCGCGCCAACCGATAACTGACCCATAGGGTGTACACGGTGTTCCCGCCCGAGGTGTACCCTGTTTGGCCTTACTGGATGGAACCATCGGCAAAGCGCTTTTTCAATGCAATCATTGGCATGGGAGCTCTCAGTCTGGCGGCTGGGCTCTATCCTTTCATTTCCGAAAACCCGCTGCGCTATTTGGCTTTCCTGGCCGCCGCCGTAGCCGCTTCCCGGATGCGCTTAAGCCTTCCCAACGGGCGCGGCCCACTATCTCTCAGTTTCGTCTTTGTACTGATCGGCATCATCGCGCTCTCCCGCTCCGAGACCATGCTTCTGGCATGTCTCGTGACTGCCCTGCAATCCATCTGGGATCCGGCCCGCCGGTCCCCATGGCGTTTGTTGTTATTTAATGTTGCCAACCTCGCCACCGCGGTCCTCGCCAGTTACACGGTTTATCACTCCTGGAGTTTTCCCGATCTAAGCATCGACATGCCCTTGCGGCTGCTGCTGGCCACGGCCGTTTACTTCGTGCTGAATAGCTTTCCGGTAGCCGTAGCGATCAGTGTGGCGGAAAAAAGATCTTTAGCATCCGCTTGGCACGAGGGCAATACGTGGAGCTTTCCCTATTACATGGTGGGGGCTATCGCCGCGGCTGCTTTCAGCTTTCTCAAGCACACCGGCGGCTGGCCGACTTTCCTTCTTTTGTTGCCTTTTATCTACGTGCTTTACCGGCACTATCGCCTCTACCTGGCGCGCCTGGAGGCAGAGAAGAAGCATGCCGATGAGATTAACGGGCTGCACTTGCGCACCATCGAAGCGCTCGCGCTGGCCATTGCGAAAGACCAGAACTCTCACTCCCATCTCGACCGCATCCAACGGGTTGCCGTTTTCCTCGGAGAGCGCCTCGGTGTCGATGGTTTTCAGTTAGAAGCTCTCCGCGCGGCTGCGCTTCTCCACGATATCGGCAAGCTTGCCGTGCCGGAACACATTGCGTCGAAGCCGGGGTTTCTGACTCGCGAAGAGTTCGAAAAGCTGAAGATTCATCCACGGGTGGGGGGTGAGATACTCGAACGCGTTAACTTTCCCTACCCGGTGGTTCCCATCGTGCGCCACCATCATGAGAAATGGGATGGCAGCGGATATCCCGACGGACTGGCGGGAGAGAATATTCCCATTGGAGCGCGGGTCCTGCGGGTGGCCGGCGCGTATGAGGCATTAACAACGGGTGCCTCTTACCAGAAGCCAGTAACCCCCGTGCAGGCGCTGGCACAAATCGAATCGGAATCGGGCGTTAGCTACGATCCGCGAGTGGTTCAGGGGTTGCGCCGATGGCAGCAGGACATCGATCTCCTGCTCGATCCGGCGAATTTTCTGGTATCCATCGCCGCCGCCCGTCAGGAAGCGCAGGCGTTGTTTGAACTCGCTCAGGAACTCGGCAACTCGCTCAGTCTCGATGAGACTTTATCGGTGTTCGCTGTCCGTTTGCGCCGAACCGTGCCCTATGATTCGATCGCCATCTTTGTGAGGCGCGACGCGTTGCTGCGGCCTGAGTACGTGAGCGGAGAGAACGTGCGGATTTTCTCGGCGCTCGAGATTCCCATCGGCGCCGGCCTGTCCGGCTGGGTAGCCCGCCATCGGAAGCCGCTGCTCAACGGGAATCCGTGGATGGAGCCGGGATACAAGGAGGAGCCAGGCCGCTCGACGCCGCTGCGCGCCGCCCTCCCGATTCCCTTGGAGGGCATCCCCGGCGTGGTGGGCGTACTGAGTCTTTACCGCGCGGAAAAGGACAGCTTCACGCGCGATCATCTGCGATTCCTGCAGGCCATCAGCACGAAAGTGGCGATGTCGATTGAGAATGCCTTGAAGTACCGGCAGGCGGAAAGCTCGGCTTCCACCGACTACCTGACGGGTCTGTTGAATGCGCGGTCGCTGTTTCTTCATCTCGATAGCGAGTTGGCCCGATGCAGAAGGCTGGACTCTCCCCTGGCGATTCTTGTGAGCGACCTGGACGGATTTAAGCAGGTAAACGATCGATTCGGCCACCTGGAGGGCAACAAACTGCTTCAGCTCATCGCATTAGGTCTGAAAGAAACCTGCCGCGAGTATGATTGTGTCGCCCGCATGGGGGGCGATGAATTTGTCCTGGTGCTGCCAGGACTGACCCCGGAGGCGGTGAAGACACTGATTCCCCGGCTCCGCGAGACTGTGAAGAGAGCGGGCCAGGAAGTGTTGCCGGAGGACATCATCGGATTCAGCGTGGGCGAGGCGTATTTCCCCGCCGACGGGGCGGATGCCGAGCAATTGCTCGCGCAAGCTGATAGACGGATGATCAGGTCAAGGCCCGATCGAAGATGTTGACCAGAAAAACACCTTCGCCTGATGACCGGGTGGCCAACTTAAAAGCGGTCGATGAGCGCGCGCTTCCAGTCTTCGGAAAGCGCGGAAACACCGGCTAGCTCCGCGGCTGCCGCGGCGTCATCGTTCATGAAATGCATCACCTGCTGAGCCTTGGTAATGGGCCATTCCGGATGAGGACGTTCGCGCAGGGTGAAGCGGTCTCCGGCGGCGACGGTTCCTTCCTGGATGACGCGCAGATACCAGCCGGTGCGGCCGGAGCGCGTCATGCGCGCCACCAGATCGGGAATCCGCCAGCGTCGGGCCTGCTTTCCACAAGGCTCCCGCGGCTGGCTTACCTGCACCGCGGCATCGCCAAGACTATAAAAATCCCCGATGCAAACAGTGCTTTCCGACATGCCCTGCACGAGGATGTTTTCGCCAAACGCTCCGGGGGGAACGGGTTCCGGAAAGCCCTCCGCGTGCCACGCCGCGTGATGGTCCGCGCTATAGACCAGCACGGCTTTATCCGGTCCGCCGTGATAGCGTGGGTCGGCATGCTGGTCCCCTGCAAATCCTTGCCGGCCCAGCCGGATGGGACCATCCACCGGGCTCTTGAACGTCGCCGACCGCCAGGAATGGCCGTCCGTCTGGTAAGTCTTGATTCTGCCGGTCTGGATGGACAATATCAGACCCATTGCACATTACCGGCTGCGGATGGATTCAAACGGGATGTTCTGGATCGCGTATTTGTCCCAATCCTGATGATCGAAATGCCACCACTCGACATCGAATACACGAAAGCCCTGTTTCTCCATCGTGCGGCGGAGCAGGTCGCGATGCCATCGCGCCAAAGAAGTGGAGCCGGGGTAGTCGGGGTAGGAGCGTTCGGACATTTCGTCATAGAGTCCCGGCATTTCAACGGGTTTGCCAGTGGCCAGATCGTAGAGCGAGAGGTCCACGGCGCTGCCGCGGTTGTGACGGGAGCCTTTGGAAGGATCGGCGACAAACGCATGCTGCTCTTTTGTGGTGGCGTCCCAGAAGATCTTGGTTACGAACCAGGGACGGTAGGCATCGTGGATGAGCAGCCCGAGACCGTGTTGTTTCAGGTCGAGGTGGGCCCGAAGGAGCGCTTCGGCGGCGGGCTTTTGTAGAAAGGCGCGGGGCTGTGTATAGACGGGCGTACTGAGAAAGTTGTCGGTGGAGGCGTAGCGGATATCGAGCTTAATGGTGCTGTCGAGCTTTTTCAACTCGACCAACTCGGGGTTGCGAAACATGCCGTTCTCTACAGGCGGCCGGCTTTTGACGGCTGTTTCGCGCAGCTCCGCCACGGGTTTCTGGGGAGTGATGCGAAACACGCTGCTTCCGGTGGCGGATTGACGGCGCGGGAAAAGCACGCCGCCGGCTTTGGCTCCTTCGGGCGTGAACGTGAGGAACTCGCCATTGTACAGGCCCCACTCGGGAAAACGAAAGACGCCGGCGCGCACCGGCTGCAGCGGATAGTAGTCGTACCACTCAATGACGACGGTGAGTTTTCCCTCGCGTTCCAACACGTAGAGGACGTTATGATCCCATCCGTACTCGCCCAGGTAGGGCCGCAAATCCGCGGAGGCGGCGGCGGGGCGGCGGGCGGGCTGCCTGACGAGGAGATCGGGGCCATCCTGCAGCCCCTCATTGCGAGGGCGGAGGCGCAATCCGTGTCCGAGCTTGTCGTCGGTCATCAGATCCTCGCCGGACCAGCGCAATTGCTGACGTGTCCCGCCGCGTAACGGGAGCAAGTAGAGCTTGCCGCCGCGCGCGGTGAGCTCAATTTCCTTTTCGCCGGTCCCGTAGCGGCCTTCGAACTTTGCGATGTCCGCTGCCGTCAAGTCAGTCACGGCCGGCACATCGTCAAGATCGGAGCCCTTGCGGGCGGCACGCATCCAGCGGAGCGCCTGCTGCGATATGCGGCTGGTGACGGAATTGGAACTGTCCATATTCGCGATCACCACTGCCCCCAGCTTTTCACCTGGCAGTCCGCGTACGTCGGTGGCAAAGCCGTAGATCGCGCCGCCGTGAGAGACAGAACGGATACCATCGAGCTTTCCTAAATTAAATCCCAGGCCGTAGTTGCTGCCATACTGCGGCTCCCACATCTTGGCTAAGGTGGAGGCGTGCAGCACCGGTTCGCCTTCCCGAAATAGGGCGGAGAGGAAGCGGCCGAGGTCGCCGGTGGTCGAGTAGAGACTACCGGCGGGGGCGATGCCGAGTTCGAAACGCGGGGCATCGAATACGCGGCCGTCGTAGGTCCACATGAAGGCCTTGGCAAGATTAGGCAGCGGAGAGAACGCGCTTTGCGTCATGCCCAGGGGCTCGAGAACCGCTTTCTGGATGTAGGGCGCAAAACTGCGTCCGGTCACCTTCTCAATCACGCGGCCCACTACGGCAATGCCGGCATTGGAATACTTGGTGTGGCGGCCTGGCTCATAGACAAGCTCCGTATCATTGAGGCTTCGGACGGTGGCGGCCAGCGAAGGGTTGGTGCTGTCAAAGTAGTGCCCTACGGGGGGCTCGCGCACGAGTCCGGAACGGTGGCTCATGAGTTGACGCAAGGTAATGGCTTTGTCGTGGGAGTTCTTCGGCTGAAAATCCGGTAGATAACGAGTGACCGGTTGATCGAGATCCAACTTGCCTTTTTCCACCAGTTGCATGACGGCGATGCCGGTGAAGAGCTTGGAGACGGAACCCACGCGGTACACGGTGTCGGCGTTGCCTTCGCCGGAAACATGCTGCCAGATGGTTCGATCGCCGTCCACGAGTGCGATGGCGATGAGTGGGATATTTTTCTGCTTCCGCTCGGATTCGGCAAATGCCTGCAGCTTCTGGAAAACCGCGTCAAATTGCGCCGCAAGCGGGAGCGTTAGAAGTAGAACGATGAGCCAGCGTGCCATCATTTATTTCAGCGTAACATCCCGGCGCGGGCCAACCCGCTTCGGAGCGATGTCATAAGCTGTTGAGATGAGCCAGAATCGCGAGTACCCGATGTACATTGGCGGCGGGCGGGTAAAGTCATCGAGTCCCCAGAAAGTTCTGTTGCCCTACGACGGCAGCACGGTCGGCACGATCTTTGAAGCGGACGCCGCCATCGTGGAGCGGGCGGTTGCCTCTGCAAAGGCAGCGGCCCCGGTGATGCGGGAAATGTCCCTGGACGAACGGGCGGCCATCTTGAGAAAAGCGGGCGACCGTCTGATGGCGAGGAAAGACGAGTTCGGCAAGGCGATCAGCGGTGAATCCGGCAAGCCGATTAAGGAGGGCCGTCTCGAGGTGGACCGTGCCGCCTATACGCTGCTGTTCTCGTCTGAGGAAGCTCATCGCTTGAAAGGCGAAGTTGTGCCCATGGATGCCTCGCCATCCGGAGCGGGACATATGGCGATGACAGTACGCGAGCCGCTGGGCGTAATTGCCGCCATCACTCCTTTCAACTTTCCGTTGAACCTTGCCATGCATAAGATCGGTCCGGCGCTGGCGGGAGGTAATTCGGTGGTGCATAAGCCAGCGTCGGCGACGCCGATCAGCGCCCTGATGATGGCCGAAGTCTTCTACGAGTGCGGACTGCCGGAGGGCGCGTTGAACGTGATTACCGGACCGGGCGGATCCATCGGCGAACAGTTGGTGTTCCACAAGGATGTGGCGATGATCACTTTCACCGGCAGCCCCGAGGTGGGAATGCGGCTGCGCAATCTGGCGGGGATGAAGCGCGTGACGCTGGAGTTAGGGAACAATTCCGCGGTGATCGTGGAGAGCGACGCGAATCTGGAGGAAGCAGCGGCACGCTGCGTGGCCGGGAGCTTTGCGCATTCGGGACAGGTGTGTATCTCGGTGCAGCGGATTTTTGTCCAGCAGGACGTGCGTGCGCCGTTTGTTGAGCGCGTCGTGGAACTGACGGGAAAGCTGAAACTCGGCCATCCGCAGGACCCGTCAACCGATATCAGTTCCCTGATCACGGAGAAGGAAGCAGAGCGCGTGGAGAACTGGATCGGTGAGGCCGTGGTGCAAGGGGCGCACCTGAGGACGGGCGGCAAACGATCCCATGCGTCGCTCGAGCCGGCCGTGCTTACCGATGTTCCAGCCCATGCTCAGATTGCCAGGAGAGAGGTTTTCGGGCCAGTGGTGGGCATCAATAGCTACGGCACGCTTGACGAGGCCATTCAGAAGGTGAACGATTCCGACTACGGACTGCAGGCCGGCATCTACACGCGGGATCTCGGCAAGGCATTTTACGCCGCCCGCAAAGTGCACGTGGGCGGCTTCATGATTAATGAAATTCCGCAATACCGGGTGGATCAGATGCCTTATGGAGGCGTGAAGCTGAGCGGGTTGGGACGTGAGGGTCCGAAGTACGCGATTGAGGAAATGACGGAATCGAAGCTGATCTGCTGGAAGACGAATTAGCCGCGGAGACCGTGGAAGGCTTTTTCAATTTCCTGCCTCGCTTGGGGACAGATTACGGTGAGAGGCAGGCGGGGCGGTCCGCCGTAGTAACCGGTCCAGTCCATGGCGTGCTTGAGGCCGGGAATTCCATAAGTCTCGGTAACCATCCCGTCCGCGCACGAAATTCGGTGCTGCCAGTCCCGCGCGGATTCGTGTTCGCGGGTACGAAACGCCTCCCAAATCGTAATGCAGGCGTAGGGAGCGGCGTTGGCAAACGCCAGTACCGCGCCCGCGGCTCCCGCCTCCAGGCACGGAAAGAGGGTGGGCACGTGGCCTACCAGCACCTGGAAGCCTTTCCTCACGGTGCGGATCATCCGGGTCACGTGGTCCACGCTTCCCGAGCTTTCGTTGATGGCGATGATGTTCGAATGTTCGCTGAGCATGGCCACCGCCTCCGGCGAAATGTCGATGCTGGTGTTCTGCGGGCAGTTATAGATCACGACAGGAATCTTCGCCTGGTCGGCTACGGCGCGAAAATAGATGAGTTGTGCCTCATCGCGATACATCAGGCTTCTGTAATAGTGAGGCGTGCGGACCATCGCAGCTTGGTAGCCCATTTCGGCGGCCTTATTGGTGAGCCAGACGGTCTCGCGAACACTTTCCATGCCCGTGCCGGCGAGCAGCAATTTCTCCGGCGCGGCTGCTTCGGCTACCCAACGCCACAGTTCGAATTTCTCTTCAGCCGTCAGCATGACGCTCTCGCCGGTGGAGGCGCATACCACGTAGCCGGCCAAAGTTGTTTTATTCCATTTTTCGACGTTATGGAACACCTTGGCTTTGTAAAGGGCGCCGTCGTATTGAAAGGGGGTGGCGATGGGGTTGAAGATGCCTTGCAGTTTCATGATGAGGAGGGAGTGGGCGCGAGCCCCACTCCCCTTGAGGACGGCGGACTTACTTCACTTTTGCGAACACGATGAACAGCGTGTAAATAGCCAGCGATTCGATAAACACAAGACCGAGAATCAACGCTCCGCGGATGGCCGCGGTGGCCGAAGGGTTGCGGGCGATGCCCTGAGCGGCGTCGCCAATGGCACGGCCCTGGCCGATGCCGCAGAGGCCGGCGGCGATAGCCATGGAAAAGCCCGAGGTGATAGCCACCCAGTTGGTGCCCGTGTGTTCCTGGGCGTACATCGGCGAGGCGATCAACAACAGTGCCAGCGCCGTAAACATTGCTTTGAGGTTCATGCAGTTGCTCCTTGTAGAAATTTGCCGCAGGAGGTG
>DATLCW010000187.1:0-62126 GCA_035526195.1 Bryobacteraceae bacterium | reverse complement strand
TGGGTTTACTTGACGCCAGGCATCGAGTTTGGCGCGTTGTTCAATCAATTCGGCGGGAGTGTTTCGTGGTTCGCGTGTCATGCCCCCAAGCTTAGAAGTTGCAAACTGGAAAACCAAGCAACCTTACCGAAAGCTCACAATCCCCACGCATGGCAGCGTACATATTCCAGCCTTCCACGTTAAACTCCCAGAAAAGCGTTCGTTCCGGAGCCGGTGCTTTTGCCGTCCACACATCGAGCATATTGCGCCCGTCGACTTTCCACGCCGCCTCTGGCGAACTTCCGGCAGCCGCGAGAAACGACGGCATAATATCGGTCATGTGCATCGGATCCTCACTCCGTTTGCCGGCCGGCACGTTGCCCGGCCAGCGCAGGCACGCCGGCATACGGATGCCGCCTTCCTCCAGACTCCGCTTCTGGCCGCGGAAGGGGCGATTGGAGTCGTGATAATTGGCGGCTCCCTTATTGCCGGCTTCAAAAGTCGCGCCATTGTCGGAGCTGAAAAACACGATGGTATCGCCGCTCAGTTGTAGATCGTCCAAACCCTGGAGGATGCGGCCTACCTGTGCATCCAGCCGGTGAATCATGGCCGCATAGCGGGCGTTATGCGGCTCTCGCGGATCTTTTTCAGGGAACCTGCCTTTATAGCGATTCACTTCCTCTTCCGGCGCTTCAATCAGAAAATGCGGCTCAATGAATGGTACATAGAGGAAGAACGGATTGTTTCGATTCTCCCGCATAAAGCGGAGCGACTCATTGGCCATCATGTCCGCGCTGTATCCTTCCACCGGTACGGACCCACGACCGCGAAACAAGGTTTTGGGAAAATGTTCCCAGGCATGGCGCGCGTCCAGGTAGCCAAACGTTTCGTCAAAGCCCTGATCCATCGGATGGGTGAAGCCCCCTCCGGGCAAAACTCCCTTGTGCCACTTGCCGAAGAGGGCGCATTTGTAACCAAGCGGCTTGAGCGCTTCGGCCAAGGTAACTTCCTCTACCGGCAGATCCGTCGCATTGTTGCGGACCCCGTGATGAATCGTATGCTTGCCGGTCAGCAGGCAGGCGCGGGAGGGAGCACAAAGCGGCATCCCTGTATACCAGCGATCGAAGATGGTCCCCTGAGCGGCGAGACGATCGAGATTGGGCGTGTTCCACTCTTTGCGTCCATTGAAACCCACGTCGCTCCAACCCATGTCATCGGCATACAGGACGATCAGGTTCGGGAGGCGCCGTTGCGCAAGCAGCGGGGCAGCCAATCCTCCCAGGACCTTAAGCGCTTCACGTCGTTTCATGGACGGCAATTTGCGGCTGCGCGATGATCGCGCCCCTACGCGAAGACCTCATCGATTTCCCTGGCACTCATCAGCCGGAGCGCCCATGTTTCCATCGTCGCAAGATCTGCGGAGGCAATCTTTCGCGCAAATTTCACCGGCACTTTTGTATACCGTTGTTGTAATTGCAAGGTGAGCAGCCGCCGTGCTGTCTCTTCCCGCCCTTGTTCCCGTCCTGCTTCGCGCCCTTCCTGCCGCAGTATTTCACGCATTTCCGCAAGCTTTCCCTCGATTGTTCTTGCCACTCTTTTGTCAGCCTCAACCGCCGCCAACTCCTTCACAAGCCTCTTCACGATGATACTTTTGCTAAGGTCATACACGATCGGCATCTGTTGGATCTCCTCGGCCAGTGTGGTTTCCAGCCCTCTCATCCCCGATATTACCACGAGCGTTTCCAGCGCCTCTCTACGCGCTTTGGAATCCAGACCTGCAATCTTTCGAAGAAGGCGAACCACTTCCGCTCTCGAGTCCGCCAACTTCCCAAGCAGACCAAAAAGGTTGTCCTTCAGCGAGGCGCTATCCAGAAAAAGCCGCGTGTCGACGTGTTTGAGATCGATCACCGGATATTGATAGCGGTGGCCGCGCTCCTGGATGCCACTGGCTATCCTGGGACGTCCCTTCCCAACCCATAGCGCATACTGCAGCGGAACCTGATTGTACCTCTGTCGGATCCTTAGCCTGTAGTTCAGCATCCGGTAGCCGAAACCCGCCTCGGGATAGCCCTGCAATTCAATATGGACGATTCGTCCATCCATCAGTTCGATCAGAAGATCGACGTGGAGTGAACCCGCCTTGAGGTCCGTAGGCAGAAATTGCTTCACGGCCACTGCTTCGTCGAGCAGTTCCCGCAGAAGGCGCTCCGGCTGTGCCAACAACAGCTTGAGCGTGGTATCGTTGCGCACGCTGCTGCTTCATACTATCTGAAATCGCCACAGCCAAGCTCAATCGGCGCCGGCGGCCATCGCGTATTGCGGAGATGGCGGCGGCATCGGGGGCGCGTGCTGAAATTTCACCGACACGATCTTCGAGACCCCGGGCTCCTGCATCGTCACTCCATACATCGACTCGCTTGCTTCCATCGTCCGTTTGGCGTGCGTGATGATGATGAACTGTGTTTGCTGGGACATTTCCTTCAAAAGCTTCACCAGCCGGGCGGTGTTGGCTTCATCCAGCGCCGCATCCACTTCGTCGAGCACGCAGAAGGGGCTCGGTTGATACTTGAAGATCGCGAGCAGCAAAGCCATCGCGGTGAGGGACCGCTCGCCACCCGATAGCAGCAGCACATTCTGTAATTTCTTTCCCGGAGGAGAGGCCATGATGTCGATGCCGCTCTCCATGTTGTTCTCCGGGTCGGTCATGCGCATTTCGCCCACGCCGCCGTTGAACAGCACTTTGAACATGTTTTTGAAATTCGCGTTGATCGCTTCAAACGCGTCCTGGAAGCGCTTCCGCGATTCCACGTCAATCTCCTGAATGGCTTTCTCGGTATCGCGGATCGAATCGAGCAGATCCTGCCGCTGCGTATTCAAAAAGTCATAACGCTGCTGCGATTCGTGATACTCCTCGAGGGCCTGCGGATTGACCGGGCCCAGATTGTCGATCCGCGCGCGCACTTCCTGGTACTTACCTTCAATCTCGACCAGCTCCGTTTCTTCCGGAATTGACTCCGTTCCTTGCGCCAGCTCAGCCAGAGCACAATTTAATTCCTTGCGGCACGTCTCCTCGAGATACTGCAGCTCAGACTGCACCTTCACCAGTTGCACTTCGAGATGCGACCGGCTTTCCTGCGCGCCACTGAGCGCCGTTCGTAACCCGCGCAGCGCTTCCTCGGCGTGGGCCAGCGATCCACGTGCCTGCAGTTCCTGCTCCTGAAGCACCCGCACCTGTTCTTCCAGCCCCGTGATCGATCCGGCAAGTTCCGCGAGCCGCGCGCCGATTTCCAGATTGTCGGCCAGCAGACGCGCCCGTTCCACCCCCAGCCGCTGCATCTCGGTTCCGATATCCTGACGCCGCGTGACCCGCTCCCGAATCTGATTGTCCAGGCGGGCGCGCGCGGTTTGCTCCGCCCGGCGGCGTTCCTCGAGTCCCGCCAGCTCCGCGCGTAGAGCGGCATGCTCTTCGGCGAGGTGCGTATTAAGCTGCTGGAGCTCCGCCACCTGCTGCCTCACCGCCTCGAGGGACTGCTCCTGCTGTGAGCGAGCTACCTCCGCGGTTTCCAGCTTTTCCTCCATGGCTGCCTGCCGTTGCTTCGCCTTTTCCCCGTCTGTGGTGACGCGTTGCAGCTCCAACCGCACCACACTCAAGCGCTGATTGGTACGATTGAGCTCTTCCGAAAGTTTGCGCTGCTCATGATCCAAAGCAAGCGCATCCTTTTCCTGCATCTGCTGCGCGCCCCGCAGCCGCTCCAGATCCTCCGTGAGCAGCGCGATCTCCTGCTCCAGATCGGCCAGCGATTTCGCCGCCTTATCCGAGTGCGCCTGCTTCTCACTGGCCGCCGCCGTCAGCTCCCGCAGTTCCCTTTTCAGGGCAAGCGGTCCGGCACCCGTCTTTTTGCCGCCGCTGACTGCATGGCCGTGATAGGAAACGCCGTCCGGTAATAGAAAGTAGAGGTCCGGATAATCCAGGGCGAGCCGTTGCGCCGACTCGCGATCCTGCACCAGAAAACAACGCGCCAACCGCGGAATCAACTGCGCCGGCGCCTTCGTAAGCCCGTTGGTCAGCCGCAGTTGGCTGCTCAGACGGCCCAGGATACCGGTTTCCGGTCCGATTACGGGCTCTTGTGAGGGCGTGCTGGCCAGCGTTCCATCGGGTTCCGGATGCACAAGGAAAGTGGCCCGTCCGTCCAGGTCTCCCCGCATCAGGTCCACACCCGTGTGCGCTTCCCGCCAATCCCTCACCACTACATATTCGAGTTCTTCATGCAGGAATTCTTCGGTCGCCTTCTCCCATCCCGAATCCACTTCCAGAAAGTCCGCCAGCACGCCGAGCGGTTGCAACTGTTCGGCCTTTCCCTTTTCAATGGCGGTAAACAAACGCTTTACCGAGTCCGTGGTGTAAGAGCGATGCGAAAGGATCTCCTGGGTGGAGTCCCGGCGCGCCTTGATTCGCGATAGCTCCGATCGCAACTGTTCGAGCGTCCGCCGCGTCTCCCCGGCGCGGGATCGGCGCATCTGAAGTTCTTCATCCACCGCCCGGCGCTGGCTGACGATCGATGTCAACTCTACCTGGCGTGCGGCGATCTTCTCGGAGATGTCCGCCTTATGTTTCTGGATGCAATCCAGATCAGCGGTAGCATGTTCTTCTTCGCGGGCGGCGCGCGCGCTTTCCCTTTCCAACCCCGCAAGGTACTCTCCTACCTGTGCAAGCTGGTTTTTCAAAGTAGATGTTTCGCCCAGCATCCGAATCACCTGCTGCCGCCCGGACTCCAGCCCCTGCTCCCGCTGCCTCAGTTCCGCCGCGCGTTGGTCGCGCTCTTCACTCTTGCCCGCCAATCTTCGGCGCGCATCGTCCGACTGCCGGTTCAGGTCGCCGAGCGTATCCGCATGCGACTGAAATTCGCCCTCCAGCACCTTCAGCCGGGCCTCGATATCCTGAGACTCCGCCTCCCCCTGCGCCAGCCGACGCTCGATGGCACCCACTTGCGACGATTGGGACTCTAACCGTCCTTTAGCCCGTTCCGCTTCCACTCGAAATTCTGCCAGGCCGCGGCGTTTTTCGGTCAGCTCATGCTCCAGCCCAAAGCACTGCTCCTGAAGGTCTGTTTGCAGCCTCTCTTTTTCGGCCACTTCCCCTGAAAGTCGCTGGAAATTGCGGTTCGCCTCGCCTAAGTCAAGGGCCGTCTTGGCCGCTTCCCGCTCTCTCACCTGATACCGCCCCGCCAAGGCCCTTCGCAAGTGACCGAGCATCTCCGTTTTCAGTTCTTCATAGCGCTTCGCCTTGGCCGCCTGCCGCTTCAGCGAATTCACCTGCCGGCTCACCTCTTCCAAAATGTCGAAAACCCGTGACAAATTCTGTTTCGCGCCTTCGAGCTTTGCTTCAGCTAATCGCCGCCGCGTCTTGAATTTACTGACTCCTGCTGCCTCTTCGATAACTCCGCGGCGCTCCTGAGGCTTGGTGCTCAAAATCTGAGTGATCCGGCCCTGCTCGATAATCGCGTAGCTCTCCGGCCCAAGACCCGTACCCATGAACAAGTCCTGAATATCGCGCAACCGGGCCACCTTCCCGTTCACCAGGTATTCGCTCTCACCGGAACGGTAGAGGCGCCGGGTGATCGTTAGCTCCCGCGGCTTGTTGTGCCCGTTGACGTGCCCGTTTGCGTGGCCGTTCTCATGTTCCCCGGTATCGACCGCGATCAGAGACGGGGGATTTGGATCGACGAGAGTCATTGTGACGCTCGACATCCCCACCGGCTTGCGATCCCGCGTGCCGGCAAAGATTACGTCTTCCATCCTGCTGCCTCGCAGGCTCTTGGCTGACTGCTCGCCGAGCACCCAACTGATGGCGTCGGCAAGATTGGACTTGCCACATCCATTGGGTCCTACGACCGATGTGAATCCGATGCCACGGAAGCGAAGCTCAGTGCGGTCTGCAAAGGACTTAAAGCCCTGAATCTCCAGGCGTTTGATCTGCAGCAACTGCCACCCCTTGGAAAACCAAAATTCTTAACGTCCGGAATCAGGTAGAGGTCCGGTCTCGGGGGATGGGATTATCTTAGCCGTTGCGGCCTCAAAAAGCAAGAACTATCCTATATACAGGTGTGTTGAAGTGAACACCTCTATATCTAGGGCGTCCTAAGCGGTTTGCGCCACGCAAACCGGCAAACGCTCGGCGCGCTCCCTTAAGTCGATTTCGAACATCCGGCCGCCTTTCCCCGACCAGTGCACGTTCACGTAATTGGAGGAGTCCGGCGAGGCATTGTCCACTGTAAGCACGGTCCCGGCTGGGATCGTAACCGCCAAGCCGCACCCGTTGATATTGAGAATTCCCATCGCGGGCGTATTGAGACGATACTGCATAGAAGGCGTAACTCCGCTCAAACCTTGAACTGCTGGATCATTCCCACCATAGCGCAGCCCGGCTTGCGACGGGAGCCGCTTCGAGGCTTAGCATCGGTGGCAGGGATTTCGCCAGCAATAAAACCAGTGCCTGGCGAGACACTCAGCGCGGCGTCTCGAAAGTCCGGTGCGCCTCAGCGGCACCACTGGAGTTGAATCCTCACTCCTGTTTGATACGATAGAAGTTCCCGTCATGGTCACTGCTACACCGGACGTTCTCGCCAGGATCGTTGCCCATAAACGAACGGAACTCGCCGCGCTCGAGCAGCGCCGCTCCGAATTCGAAGCTCGGGCTGACGCGTCCGCCCGGCGGGATTTTCGCGGTGCCTTGCTATCGAACCGGCCGGCCATCATCGCCGAGATTAAGAAGGCTTCTCCGAGCAAAGGGCTGCTGTGCCGGGATTTCGATCCGCCCAAAATCGCCGCCGGCTACGAGTCAGGCCAAGCAGCGGCCATCAGCGTACTGACCGATGAGGCTTTTTTTCAAGGTTCGCTGGCGGATCTTGAGTCCGCCCGCAGAGCGGTGGGGCTACCGGTGCTGCGAAAGGATTTTACACTCGAGGACATCCACGTGTGGCAGGCGGCTGCGCACGGCGCCGACGCGATTCTTCTGATAGCGGCCATTCTTACGGTTCGACAAATGTGCGCCCTGAGGGAACTCGCCAGGACCTTCGGAATCGCGTCCCTGGTGGAAGTGCACGATGCGGAAGAGTTACGAATGGCGCTGGATTCCGGCGCCGATATCGTAGGTGTTAACAACCGTAATCTCCATACATTTGAAGTAACGCTGGAATTATCACTCCAACTGGCCGAGCGGATTCCAGCCAATGTCATCCGTGTCAGCGAGAGCGGCATCCACTCCGCCGCCGACATCCGGCTTTTGCGTTCCGCCGGCTATCATGCTTTCCTGGTAGGGGAGCACCTTATGACGTCGCCAGATCCGGCCACCGCCCTCCGATGCCTCCTACAGTGATCAAAGTTTGTGGCATCACCAACCTCGCAGACGCCCTGCTTGCCGTCGAAGGCGGAGCCACTGCGATTGGCTTCAACTTCTACGAGCACAGTAAGCGCTACATTCCTCCCGAAGCGGCTGCGGAGATCACCGCCGGCCTACCTGCCTCGGTGGCAAGAATCGGGGTTTTTGTGAATGAAGCTCCCGCAGCCATACGTCGCATAGCGGCGCTCGCCGGGCTCGATGTGGCGCAGCTTCATGGCGAGGAAACGGCAGCCGCGGCGCCCCCGGGAATCCGTTGGTGGAAAGCGTTTCGCATCGACGCGAATTTTGACGCCGCCCGTTTAGACGAGTTCCCGAATGCCGAAGCTTTTCTGTTTGACGGACCCGCTGGCGGGGAGTACGGTGGCAGCGGGAAGCCATTTGCGTGGACGATCGCGGCAGGAATGAAACACCGGATTGTGATCGCCGGAGGATTGGATGCCACCAACGTCCGCGGCGCAATCGCGCAGGCGCGGCCGTGGGGGGTGGACGCCTGCTCCCGGCTGGAGTCGAGTCCGGGGAGAAAAGATCGAACCAGGATGTTGGAGTTTTTAAAAGCTGCGTTATGCGAGGAGCCCCCAGATTGAAATCATCACAGCCCGACGCTCGCGGACATTTTGGGGAGTTCGGCGGACGCTACGTGCCCGAGACGCTGATGACCCCGCTCGACATGCTGGAGGCGGCCTATGTGGAGGCGAGGAAGGATCCGGCCTTTCAGTCGGAGCTGGACGAGTTGCTTTCCACCTACGCCGGCCGCCCCACTCCTCTCTATTACGCCAAACGGCTGAGCGAGACATTGGGGGGCGCGCGTCTTTATCTGAAGCGGGAAGATCTGCTCCACACCGGCGCCCACAAGATTAACAACTGCCTGGGGCAAGTGCTGCTCGCCCGGCGCATGGGCAAAAAGCGGATCATCGCCGAGACCGGAGCCGGCCAGCATGGCGTTGCCACCGCCACGGTGTGCGCTCTGTTCGGCATGGAGTGCGTGGTTTACATGGGGGAAGAAGACATGCGCCGCCAGCGCTTGAATGTTTTCCGCATGCGGTTGCTGGGAGCACGGGTGGTGGGAGTGGCCACGGGCAGCCAGACGCTGAAGGATGCAATCAGCGAGGCGATGCGGGATTGGGTGACTAACGTCGAGGGTACCTATTATCTCCTCGGCTCCGCGCTCGGCGCGCACCCCTATCCATTGATGGTTCGCGACTTTCAGAAGGTGATCGGCGAAGAGACGAAGCAGCAGATTTTGAAGAAAGAGAACCGGCTGCCGCATGCGATTTATGCTTGTGTCGGGGGCGGCAGCAACGCCATCGGAATGTTCCATGCGTTCATTCCCGACGACGGGGTGAAGCTCATCGGCATTGAAGCCGGCGGGAAGGGCAGGGAACTGGGCGATCACGCCGCGCGGTTCTCCGGGGGGTCTCCGGGGGTGCTCCACGGAGCCTATAGCTATCTTCTGCAGAATGACGACGGGCAAGTTTCGCTCACTCATTCCGTTTCCGCCGGGCTGGACTACGCCTTGGTCGGTCCCGAGCATGCGTGGCTGCACCAACAGCACCGGGCGGAGTACACGTCGGTAAACGATGAAGCCGCTCTGGAAGCGGCCCGCCTCTTGGCTCGCACGGAGGGGATCATTCCCGCGCTGGAATCCGCTCACGCGGTTTCGGAAGCCATCCGCCGCGCACCCAAAGCCAGGGGCGAGATCCACATCGTCAATTTATCCGGCCGCGGCGACAAGGACATCGATATTTATCGTGACAACTTCATAGAGCTGGACGCACAAGGAACCGATTATGCGTATTAGGGCGATGTTCCAGCGGGTGAAAGATGAGCACCGTGCGGCCCTGGTGGCCTATATCACCGCCGGCGATCCATCGCCCGAAAGAACGCCGGCCATGGTCGCCGCCCTCGAGCGCGGCGGCGTGGACCTGGTGGAATTAGGAGTTCCTTTTTCCGATCCCATTGCCGATGGACCGGTCATTCAGGCGGCGTCGGAACGCGCGTTGAAAGCGGGAACCAGTTTACGGCTGGTGCTGGAGATGGCGGAGCAGATCCGCAGGCGCTCGGATGTACCGCTGCTCCTGTTCTCCTATCTCAATCCGGTGATGCGATATGGGGTGAACGCCCTGGCCCATGACGCGGCGAAGTCGGGAATCGATGGAGTCCTGTTGACCGACCTTAGCGTCGAGGAGGCCGACGGCATTGTGCCGGTGATGCGCGGGGCGGCGCTCGACACGGTATTTCTCGCCTCGCCGACCAGCACGCAGAAGCGGCTCGAACTGGTTGGGCGGCACTCCTCCGGCTTTGTATACCTGGTATCGCGAACGGGCGTGACAGGGGAGCGCGAAAGCGTGGCGGCGTCGCTGGAGGTGCTGGCGGCCAACGTACGCAAGGCGACCAGCCTGCCGGTCGCGGTCGGATTCGGTATCTCCACTCCGGATCAGGCAGCGCAAGTGGGTAGGATTGCCGATGGCGTGGTCGTTGGCAGTGCCTTCGTGCGCCTGGTGGAGCACAATGGAAAAAGCCCGCAGTTGGAAGCGAAACTGGAAACTTTCGCGCGCAGCCTCTCCCAGGCGCTCGTAGGAGTTCGCGTGTGACCGAAGAGGAAGCGCAGCAACGTCTGACCGAACGCCGCAGCCGGATTGACGAGATCGACCGCCTGATTCTCGAACTGCTTAACCAACGTACACGCGTGGTGCACGACATTGGACACATCAAACGCGATTTTAAAATGCCGGTGTACGAGCCAAAACGCGAGGATGAAGTGTTCCGCAATGTGACGGACAACAACCCGGGACCGCTGCCGTCCGATGCCGTGAAGCGGGTGTTTGAACGCATCATCGACGAAATGCGCAGCGTGCAGAAAAACCGCATGAAGGACTGATAAAGCTATGTTCGTTGTCATGGAAGAGGGCGCGCCGGAATCACAAATCCAGCAGGTAATTGACCGGCTGGTCGTGGCAGGCTTCACGGTTCATCGCTCCACCGGCGTCGTGCACACGGTGCTCGGTTGCGTGGGACCAAAGGAAGAGATCGACCCGCGGGACCTCGAGGTGCTAGCGGGGGTCAAGGAAGCCCGCCGCATCACGTCTCCTTACAAGCTCGCCAGCCGCAGCTTCAAGCCCGCGGGCACGCGTTTCACCGTGAAGGGGGTCGAAATCGGGGGCGATCGTGTGGTGGCCATTGGCGGACCATGCAGCATCGAGAGCCGCGACCAGATTGAACAATCGGCGGAAGTGGTGGCCCAGGCGGGGGCGCAAGGTTTACGCGGCGGCGCTTTCAAGCCGCGATCTTCGCCTTACAGCTTCCAGGGCATGGGCGAAGAGGGTCTTCGGCTGATGCGGGAAGCAGCCGACCGCCACGGTTTGTTTGTGATCAGCGAAGTCATGGACCAGACCCAGATCCCGTTAATGTCGCAATACGTAGACATCTTCCAAGTGGGTGCGCGAAACATGCAGAACTTCAATCTGCTCAAAGAACTGGGGCACTCGCGCACCCCGGTATTGTTGAAGCGCGGCATCGCGGCAACGATCGAGGAACTGCTGCTCTCGGCCGAATACCTGCTGAGCGGCGGTAACTATAAAGTGATTCTTTGTGAGCGCGGCATCCGCACTTTTGAAAGTTACACACGGAATACGATGGACATTTCAGCCATCCCGGTGGTGAAGAAACTGTCCCATCTTCCAATCATGGCCGATCCTTCGCATGGTACCGGACGGCGCGACAAAGTCATCCCAATGGCGCGCGCCGCCGTGGCCGCGGGCGCCGATGGCTTTCTGGTGGAAGTGCATCCCGAGCCGGACAAAGCCCTGAGCGATGGAGCGCAGTCCCTGTTTCCGCAGCAGTTTGCCGAGCTGATGCGGCAGTCGCGGCTGATCGCCGAAGCCGTGGGGCGGAATCTCTAAGGGTGATGCAATCTCCCGCGATTCGAACGATCACTATCTACGGCGTGGGGCTGATTGGCGGCTCCTTCGCACTGGCACTCCGGCGGGCTGGTTTTGCAGGCCGGATTCTTGGAGTCAGTTCGCCGTCCACTTTAGAAGAAGCCACAGCATTGGGGGTGATCGACGAAGGCGTCAGCTTCGAGGAGGGCGCATCAAAAGCAGATTTGATCTACCTGGCGCAGCCGATCTCCAAAATTATCGAACAACTCCCGCGCATCGCGCCTCACGCCCGGCCGGGAGCGTTACTGACGGATGCGGGAAGCACCAAAGTTCAAATTGTCCGGGCCGCCGCCGCCTGTCTCCCTCCGGGCAGCTTCTGGGGCGGGCATCCGATGGCCGGCAAGGAAACGCGAGGAGTCGCGGCGGCCGAGGCAAGCTTGTTTGAAGGCCGGGTATACGTGCTCACTCCTACCACCGGCTCAAATCCCGCCGCTGAGGAGCTATTAGAGTGGATCGGAAAGATGGGCGCCGTGGTGAGAATCATGAGTCCGGAAGATCACGATGAGACGGTGTCCGTCACTTCGCACCTCGCTCAATTAGCCTCAACCGTACTAACACAAACGGTGATTCGTGGCGTTCCTTACAAAACTTTTATTAATATAGCGGGACCAGGGTTGTTAGATATGACACGTTTGGCGATGAGTTCCTTTGAGGTGTGGAAGGACATAATTGCCACGAACGAAGAACCGATTAAGCGCGCGCTATCCCGTTATATAGAGCATTTACAATACCTTAGAGAAAACCTGGCAGGGCCGGACACAGAAAATACGTTCTCCGAGGCCGGCGCAGCGGCAAAATTGTTACGAGGGTTTCCCGTAATTGACAACCCCCGATAGTGGGCTTACGCTCAGAGTAGAGTGCAGTTAGAATACGCTTCGACGTCGACTCCGGAAATTGCGGTAACTTTCGCCACGCTCATTCGCGAGTCATTGCTCCCCATGGATGGAGTAACCCACATTCCGCAATGCCGGCGGTTTACGGTTCTCTACTCTTCCGGGAGTCCGGCGGACACGGTCTTTTTTCTGGAAGCCGGGTTAGTGAAAATCGTAAAGCACGGGCCTGACGGCAAACAGGTTCTTCTTACTTTAGTCCGGCCAGGTGAAGTCTTTGGGGAAGATGCACTTTTGCTTGGGGGGACCCGGCAATCCGCTGCGGAGGTTTTGCAGGAAGCTACCATTTCCATCATTCCGAAAGAATTGTTTGGCAGATTCTGCGCGACCCAACCGGATGTATGGCGGAACCTGGCGGAGTTGCTGGCGCGGCGGCAAAAAGAACTCGAGCAGAAGATCGAGTTCCTGCTGATGCGGGATGTACAGCAGCGTATTCTGATTTACCTGGCGGAGTTGGCAGAAGTGGTGGGTGTGCCGTCCGAAGGCGGTCTGGCGGTGCAATTTTCACAAGGCGAGATCGCAAGCCTCGTGGGAGCGACGCGGGAAACCACCTCCAGCACGCTAAACGCCTTGGCCCGTCGCGGGCTGGTCACACTGGGACGACGGCGCATGATTGTGGCCGACCCGGCAGTGCTCCGGCAAGTGGCGGAGTCGCCCAAAGTTCAAGCCGCCGCCGTATAGCGATCGCCCGGAACTCAGCGCTCAAGGACGCCGCTTCTTTTTGGATGGCGCCGACGGAACCACGAACACCCCGCCTGCCTCCGGTTTTTTTTCCTGCTCCGCCTCCAACGGAGGCGGCTCTGCGAGTTTCAACTCCTGTGGCTGGCAGTCGCCGACCTTAATCAGGAAGCTAGCCGCGGTCTGCCAACGTTGCGCCGAGCGGTGCTCGATGCGGAAGCTTTTGGTTGGGCCGTCTGCACGAACCCGCCAATTCTCATTGGCAACATGGGGGCGCTTCAGTTTAATCGGCTTCGGACTCACCTGCCGCAGACTCCAGCTATCGCCGCCGGTGTTGGATTCGTAGTATTCATGACGCCCGCCGGAATCACCGCTCTGCGTCCTGTCGATCAACATCGCTCCGTCTTTCGGATTCTCAAAGGAAAACTGCTCGATCGCCCCCACCCGGGTCTCCGAGTACACCGGCTTCTTGCGCCATGTCTTTCCCCCGTCACCGGTGACCAGCAAAAAGGGGTCGCGCGGGAGCGACAGCAACTGCTGGCCGCCAATCCATCCCACCTCTAAACCGAGGAACTGGATCTGTTCGAGGCCGGTGGATCGCATCCGCTCATAAGACTCGCTCCAGGTCTTGCCGCCGTCCTCGCTCATGAGTAAGATGCTCCAAAGCGTCACGTTACTGGTGTGTAGATTACCGGTAAGGAACAAACGGTTCCCCATCATTTCCACCGCCGACAGCTCCAGAAATACATCGCACGGCTCATCGATCGAGCATGTCAGTCCGAAGGTGGTTGTATCTTCTTCCTTACAAGTGAAGTCGAGTTTCAGGGGCTTTCCTTCGTAACTGTAGACGGACCTGGGAGCGGGCTCCTGCGCGAGGACCGCGGCAGTCAAGGCCGTGGCAAATAGAATCGTATGCCGGCGCATGCTACCTCCCATTGTCCTACAGGAAATCAAAGTCGCATCCGAGGTTCGCCTGCGTCACATGTTCGATAAATAACTTGCCGTAGCCGCGGGTGAAATGGGGCGGAGGAGGAATGAATGCCGCCAGGCGCCGCCGCATCTCCTCCTCGGTGATGTGCAGATGCAATTGCCGGGCCGGCACGTCGAGCGTGATTTCGTCCCCGGTGCGCACCGCGGCGAGCGGGCCGCCGATTGCGGATTCCGGAGCCGCATGCAGCACCACCGTGCCGAAGCTGGTGCCGCTCATACGGGCATCGGAAATCCGTACGATATCGGTCACGCCGCGTTCCAACAGCACCTTGGGCATCGGGATGTGCCCCCACTCCGGAAAGCCCGGAGCGCCTTTCGGGCCGCAGCTTTTCATAACGAGAATGGTGTTCTCATCCACCGCCAGGCCGGGGCTGTCGATCTGCTCCCGCATGTCCTTGTAGCTCTCAAATACATAAGCGCGCCCGCGGTGCCGCATCAGATGCGGGGAGGCGGCGGTTTGCTTGAGTACCGCGCCGTCGGGAGCCAGATTGCCGCGCAGGATTGCTGTTCCTCCTTCCTCGCTTAACGGTTCTTCCAAGCGCCGGATCACCTGGTCGTCCCAGCATTCCGCCTTGTCCACATTTTCAGAAATGCTCTTTCCGGTCACCGTAATCGAGCCCGGATGGAGCAGATGCAGAATCCGCCGCATCACCACCGGTACGCCGCCCGCCGCATGGAATTCCTCCATGAGAAATTCTCCCGATGGCTTCACGTTGACCAGGCAGGGCGTACGGCGCGAGATGCGGTCGAAGTCCTCGAGTGTCAGCGGCACTTTCACCCTGCCCGCGATTGCCAGCAGATGAACCACGGCATTGGTGGAGCCGCCGATGGCCATATCCACGGTCACGGCATTCTCGAACGCCTGGCGTGTCAGGATCTGCGAAGGACGCAGATCCTCCCTGACCATTTCGACAATGCGCTTCCCGGAGCGCTCGGCGATTTCCAGGCGGCGTGAGTCAGGCGCGGGAATCGCCGCGCATCCAGGCAGCGCCATCCCAAGCGCTTCGGCAAGGCTCGCCATCGTCGAAGCGGTGCCCATCACGGTGCAATGACCGGCGCTTCTTCCCAAGCCACCTTCTATTTCGCATAGCTCTTCGTCCGTGATCTTGCCCGCCCGGTAGAGATCGAACATCTTGCGGCCATCGGTACCCGCGCCCAGTTTGCGGTCCCGCCATTGTCCGCTGAGCATCGGACCGCCGGTGACGACGATGGCGGGGATGTCCGCGCTGGCCGCTCCCATGATCTGGGCTGGGGTAGTCTTGTCGCAGCCGCAGAGTAGCACCACGCCGTCCATCGGATTGGCGCGGATAGATTCCTCCACGTCCATCGCCATCAGGTTGCGCAATAGCATGCTGGTGGGGCGCAGGAACATTTCGCCCAGTGATATGGTGGGGAACTCCAGCGGTACGCCCCCTGCCGCCCAGACCCCTCTCTTCACCGCTTCGGCCACCGTACGCAGATGGGCATTGCAGTTGTTTAATTCGCTCCAACTGTTGCAGATTCCGATCATCGGTTTGCCGTCGAAAATATGGCGGCCGAAACCTTCGGACCGCAACCAGGCCTTACGGGAGAAGCCGTAGTATTCGGGTGTATCAAACCACTCGCTGCTGCGCAGTTTCTTTGCTTTTTCCATTGGATTCTTCTATGTTGACAGTATTGTTACTATCCGTCATTTTTCTGGTCCTTTGCCTTCCAGCATTTTGTGAAGACGCCAAAGACGTAAAAACCTCCGCAGCACCGGTACCGCCGGAAGCTCCCAAGGCCGCTGCTGCCCCGGCGGAGTCAAGATCAGACCTGAACCTGCTGGGCCGCACCAATAGCACCAGCGGAGAGAGCCGCCGGAACGAGAACGTCCAATTTAACCTCATCGACAATAATGCGCTTAAGGAACTAAACATCCGCCTGGGCACCACGGCCACCATTGTTACCGAGTTCAGGCCGGAGAGGCAGTATTACGGCGTGGAATTCGGCAACGCCCCGCCGGCGTTACTACATTCGTCCCCATCCAGATTTTCCCACGGCCCGCATGGTTTACTGTTTGCCACGCATCAGAATAGCGTCTTCAGCGCCCGCACGTTCTTTCAGGTAGGCGGCGTTAAACCGGCGCGGGAGAACAACTACGGCTTGAACTTTGTCACCGGTTTATGGAAGAACGGGTTCCTCACGCTGGATGGATCCCAGCAGAAGATCAGAGGCAACGTGAATGGCAACGTTCTGGTGCCACGCCCCGACGAGCGCATTCCGCTGGCGGCGGATCCGCGCGTGCGCCGTATCATCGAGAGATTTGTAGCAGCCTATCCGCTGGCCCTTCCCAACCGCCTGGATGTCGATCCACGGGCGCTCAACACCAACGCACCCCAGCATATTGACACGAATAGCGCCGCGATCCGCCTCGATCAGATTGTGAGCTCGCGCGACCGGCTGATCGCGCGGCATTCGTGGACCACCCAGCAGGTGGATCCGTTTCAGTTCGTGGCCGGGCAGAATCCGGTAACCACCACCCGGTCGCATAATGCGCGTCTAACCTGGCAGCGGGTCTGGTCCGCCGCCACTACGGGCGATTTTTCCGTTGGTTTTGATCGCGTGCACTCGCTGCTGATGGCGGAGCCGAACGCGGTCGGGCCGCAGGTGCAGATCGGCACCGTGTTCACGACCTTGGGCCCGGGCTCCAACGTCCCCCTGGATCGCATTCAGAACCGGTTCCGCCACGCGGCATTGTTCAACCATCAACGCGGCAATCATCGCTTCGTAATGGGCGGGGAACTGACGCGGCTACAGTTCAACGGGCGCGAGGCGAGCAGCAATCGGGGAAATGTTTACTTTCGCAATGATTTCGGGCGCGACGCCATTTCTAACTTCCGGCTTGGGATTCCCAGCCGCTACTCGACGGGGCTGGGCGAGTTGGACCGCGGCTTCCGCAATTGGGAGCAGCATCTTTACGCGGGAGATACATGGAGGGCGCGGCCCAATGTGACGTTGAGTCTTGGATTGCGGTGGCAACCATTCCCCGGTCCGAAGGAAGTGAACAACCGTACGCGGATCCCTTACGATTGCGATTGCAACAATGTGGCGCCGCGATTCGGTTTTGCCTGGCGCGCCAGCCGTCACAGCGTGGTGCGTGGAGCGTACGGTCTGTTCTACGGGGAACTATTCCCCGTCACTTTCCAGCAACTGCGCTGGAACTCACCGGAATTCCAGAAGATTGAAGTGCAGGCCCCGGATCTGCTTGCCCCCTTGAAAGATGCGGTCATCAGCCAGGACGGCCGTAGCACGGTGTTCGTAGTTCCGCGAAATCTCAAGGCTCCCTATTCGCACCAATACAATCTCAACTGGGAGACGTCCTTGAGGGCGAATTGGCGATTGCAGATTGGGTACGTGGGCAGCCGCGCGCACAAGCTCCTGATGCTCTGGCATCTGAATCGCGGCGAACCTGTGCCGGGGATTCCGCAAACCACGGCTACCATCAATGAACGGCGGGGGGACCAACGCTACTTTGATGTTCGTGTGGTCCAAAACGGATCGCGCGCGTACTTTGATGCGGCGCGTGTCACACTGTCGGTTCCGGAGTGGCGTGGTCTCACGGTAGATACCTCGTATTGGTTCAGCAAAGCGATTGATACCGGCTCCGCATACACCAACACGGCGGCGGGCGATGACGCGGTGCAGGGGTTCCCGCAATATCAATATCTGGTGCAGCAGGATTTGAAAGGACCGAGTGCGTTCGATCAATCGCATGCGGCGCTGCTACGCCTGCGTTATCTAACACCGGTTTGGCGCGGGTTCGGCAAGTGGGCATTATCCGCGATTTGGCTCGGCAAGACGGGCATGCCGTTCAGCGTCATTTCAGGGTCCGATGGTCCCGGATTCGGTAATGTGGATGGGACTACCGGGGACCGCCCCAATCTGCTGGACCCTGCCGTGCTAGGGCGTGGCTTAGGAGATCCGGACACTTCCGTGGCACTATTGCCTCGCTCCGCATTTCGTTTCATCAACCCCCACGATCAGCGCGGGAATCTGGGCTCAAATACCTTCCGCCGCGGCGGCATCCGCAATGTCAATGCATCCCTCGCCCGCACCTGGAGCATTGCCGGCGAACGCTCCCTCACTTTTCGAGCCGAGTCGATCAACCTCACCAACACGCCGCAGTTCGCGCCCCCCAATAACGATCTGAGTTCCCCGGCATTCGCTAAAATTACCAATACGCTGAATGACGGACGAACGTTCCAGTTCACGGTGCAACTGCGGTTTTGAAGGGATGGAAGATGAGTTTTATCACCTGGATACTCTTTGGCGCCGGGGTGGCATTCGGCCCGGCGGCCGCGCAAACGCCGGCCCGCCAGCGGATGGTCGTCCTGATCAGCCTGGACGGCTTTCCCGCTTATGCGCTCGAGGATCCGAAGCTCGCGGCTCCCACCCTGCGCGGGTTGATCAAAAAAGGCGCCATGGCGCGGCGTATGAGTACCGTGAATCCCACCGTGACCTGGCCGAATCATACCGCGTTGATCACGGGCGTGTTCCCGGCCAGGCACGGCGTGCTGGCAAACGGTTCGATCGTAGCAGATGGCGGGGCGCCGCGCAGGAAGGTCGAGCCGTGGATTGAGAAAGACAAAATGGTGCGGGCGGTAACGTTATACGACCTGGCGCATCGCGCGGGACTTACCACCGCCCAGGTGGATTGGGTGGCCATTCACAAAGCGCCCACCATCACCTGGGAATTTCCAGAAGTCCCGTCGGTCAGTGGGGCGACCGAGCGCGAGATGATTGCGCGAGGCGTTGTCAGCGGCCCGGAGATAGAAACATTTCGCAAGGATCTGATTGTTTGGAGAGACCAGGTATGGACCGATGCCGCGGCGCATCTGATCCGAACGCACAAGCCGAATCTCCTGCTGTTCCATTTATTAACGCTGGACAGCACGCACCATACCTACGGTCCGCGAAGTCTGGCGGGAGCGGCGGCGATTGCTTTTCTGGACCGTTCCGTGAAGCAAATCCTGGATGCGATCCGCGAGGCGGGCCTGGCGGAAAAAAGCACCGTAGTCATCGTCTCCGACCATGGATTTAAACAGTACACCAGGCAGATACAGCCGGCGGCGTCCCTTGCGGCGGCCGGTCTCGCGGATCAGATTTACGTGTTGCCGGAAGGCGGTTCGGCTTTGGTGTACTGCTCCAAGGATCAGGTGGCGGCGGCGCGGAAACTGTTTGAAAGCGCGGAAGGCGTCGAGAGGGTTGTGGGTCCGGAAGAATATGGGGCCATGGGGCTGGGGGATCCGGAAAAGGACCCTCAAACGCCGGTACTAGTACTTCTGGCAAAGAGCGGCTATTCATTCGGCGGCGGACAAACCGGCGGACCGGTTGTCATGCGGGCAAGCCCTGGAGGCGCCCACGGCTACATAGCCACCGATCCCGATATGGATGCCATTTTCATTGCTTCCGGGCAGGGGATCCGAAGCGGAGTGGTGGTGGACCGGGTTCGCAATGTAGATGTGGCTCCTACTTTGGCGGCTTTACTGGGCGTGACGATGCCAGCGGTGGACGGCAGGGTACTACGTGAAATCCTCCAGTGATCTACTCCTTGCCGTGGCAAAAAAGCAGTACTTTTTGTACTGACCAGCAAGGGTCGAAAAATGTCCGTCCAGTGGTATAATCAACACGAAACCGTTAGAGCGAGATGAATTTCCGGGTGGAAGCTACCGGTGAAGGAGTTGCTATGAGACGATGGATGGTTTTTGCAGGCGGGCTGGCAGCACTCGGTGTGCTGATGAATGTAGCGTTGGCGAGTCACTCCTGGGGTGGTTATCACTGGGCGCGCAAAACTAACCCGTTCACGCTGAGGCTCGGGGACAACCTCTCGTCAGCTGACTGGAAGGGCCATCTGGCCCAGGCTTCTTCTAATTGGAACAGCCCTACCTCGTTCGGGGCAACCTCGACTCCGCTGCTGACCGCGATCGTCGCCGGCCAGTCCAACAAGCGTTGCTCGATGGTCGCCGGGACCACTCAGGTGTGCAACGGTACCTACGGAAGGAACGGGTGGCTTGGCCTGGCGAGCATCTACATCACGGGCGGTGAGCACATTACGCAAGGCTCGGCCAAGATGAACGACACCTACTTCAATACCAGCACCTACAATAACCCCAACGAGAGGCAGCATGTGATGTGCCAGGAGATCGCGCACACCTACGGGCTCGACCACCAGTCGGAGGACGGCAGTTCGCAGAACAGTTGCATGGATTACTTCTCGAATACGGGTGCCAATGCCGGCAGCACAGCAAGCACTACGCCGAACAAGCATGACTTTGACCAACTGAACACGATCTACGCTCACCTTGACAGCACAACCACGGTAGCTGCTACGCCAACGTCCCCGTCATCCTCGGCTAGCGACGCCACTGACGATCCTAACAGCTGGGGCAGGTTGGTGAGCCAGTCCAGGAATGGACAGAGTTCCACATACGAAGCCCACAACCGGGACGGTTCGAAAACCGTGACTCATGTGTATTGGACGCTTGAAGCGGCGGCTAATTGTCCTTCGTGCGATCATCGCTACGACAACGGCCACTAAGGCTACAGACCCTTCGAAGCGGGCATTGAGATTTTAAGGCCGGCCGTACGGTCTTCGACAATCAGTTGCCCGCGTTCTACCCTGACGTCATCCACGCGGCTGAATCCCGCTGGCGCCTTCGTCAGGAACATGAGAAATTTCGTCGATATCTTCGACTTCGCTCCAAGCCAGCGAAACGTGGGAAATCCGAACATCGGAGTCATCCCGACGATTTCCCGCTTCGTCATGTCATACGGCTGCATCCCGAACTCCAGGCCCCAGGCGTACATTTTCGATGAGGGATAGTGCATCCAGTGCTGCACCCAGGCAAAATCCTTGCGCGGAAACACGTATCCCAGCATCAGGTTCTCTTCTGTGTTCAGCGCCGTGATGAATTCCATCTCTCGCTGGGGATCCATCAGACACCCGATGTGATTCATCACTCCGTCGGTAGCCGGAGTCACTCTTACGTTCACCCCGCCCGGCGCTTGCGGCCAGTCGAAATCCACCGCGTTGGGAAACGTGCGCGGTCCCTGTTCCTGAAACGGTTTGGTCTGACAGCGGGTCGAGGAGGCATCCACAACCGTCTTTCCAAGCTTGAGAAATGGAGCGCCTATCGTGGCATGCTCGCCCCATAGAATCACGCGATCAAACGGCAGCTCGCTTTCCAGCGTCGATTCCACCAGGACCACCGGTTCTCCCGCCGCCATGCTGATCTTACGGGTCAACACCTCTTGCACCATGGGCAGCCGGACCCGGAACGTCACCTCCGTATCCTTCGAGCTCACTACCTCCCACGGCAAACGGTGTGCCTCGCCATGGCCCGGCAGTCCAGCGGCCTGCTCTTCCTTGGTCACCGGACCAAAGCCGTCCACGCATAGAAAATGGCCACGGCTGGATCCGAAGGTCTGCCGGCCGCCAGCCTCTCGCGCCATCTTCGCGGGGTCCCACATCGGGTTGATGCGCTTTGCATCCGCCGTATGTACGAAGCTCACAAAAGCTCCGCCCAGCGGCAGCACCACCAACTCCACCTTGCCATTAGAGAGTTGCAGCCCGGCCGTGCCCTCGTGAGTTACGCTCTTTTGAGCCGGGGCGATACCCGCGGCCGCCACCAGCATCCAGGGAATGTATTTTCCAGGTAAATTCGCCACTGAGCCATCATACTAACTCTGCGCCATTGTGTTAGCCAGCCGCAGACCGATCAGAGACAATTCCGGCACGAACGAATCAAAAAGCTCCTCCTCCTCAAAGAGGCGGCCAAACCCGCCGGTGGCTACGATAACCGGTTTGTCATTGGCAAAATGCTTTTCCGTGACGAGGTTTGCAAGTGACCGCACGGTCGCCGCCGCGCCATGAAAAAGTCCCGACTGGATGCTCTCCACGGTGGAGCGTCCCAGAACATCGGCAGGCCGGACAATTTCCACCGATGGAAGGCGCGCAGTGCCGGAATCCAAAGCCGCCATGGACATGTGAATGCCGGGAGTAATTATTCCGCCGAGATATTCCTTTTCCTTACTCACAGCGCACATTGTAGTGGCGGTTCCGAAATCCACGATCAACAGGTTTCGTCCGGGAAAAAGCGCCAGTGCGCCCACGGCACTGGCAATCTTGTCCGCGCCAACCTCCAAGGGATTGCGGTAGCGGATCTTCAAACCCGTCCTGACCCCTGGCTGAAGCACGAACGGCCTGAAGCCAAAGTACTTGACGAAGCTGCTTCGCATGGAGTGAAGAACATCCGGCACTACCGAACAAACCGAAGCCATTTCAATCCGCGCGGGATCAATCTCATTTTCCCGGAGGACGGCGCGAAAGAACATCCCGTATTCATCCGACGAGGCCCGGATGCTCGACGTGCGCCGGAACGTGGTTCTCAATTCCTCCCCATCGTAAACGCCGCCAAAGATCTGGCTGTTTCCGATATCAAGACAAAGAAGCATCGCGATCTTTCTGCTCGTTTGCGGCGAGAGACACGTTGTCGATGAGCCGCACGCCGTCGAGGAAAGCTGCGGCGAACCTCCGCTCCCAGTGCTCCTCGACATAGTCCACCGTGAATCCCCCGGCTTCGAGACTGCGCTTCGCCTCATCGGCGGTAGGGGCAGTCGTCAGCGCATGGAAGAGTAAAGGGGCCTTATGCCTCCCGTCGGCCGAAAGAAGAGCATTTCGCGAGCTCTCGGCGAGTCCCGACGGGGCGCGCACCGTGGGGCAAGCGACAATTTCAGTGCCCGTAAGGAACTCCGCCGCCATCTCCGTGATGACCCGTAGTTGCTGGTAATCTTTTTCCCCGAAGTAGGCGCGATCGGCGCGCACGAGGTTGAGCAATTTCAACACGATGGTCATCACACCCTGCAGAAAGCCCGGCCGATGCACACCCTCCATGATGCCGGTAAGGCTTTCGGCCTCGATGCGAAAACGGTATCCGCGCGGATAGAGCTCTGAGGCGGGCGGAAGGATTACCTCGTCCGTTCCAAGGCGTTCGAGAAGGGCGAGATCGCTCTCGAGGGTGCGGGGATAGCGCTGCAGATCCTTGGGATCGTTGAACTGCGCCGGATTCACAAAAATGCTGACGGCCACCACCTCGTTTTCCCGGCGGCAGCGTTCTACCAGCGATGCATGGCCGATGTGCAGCGCTCCCATGGTGGGAACCAAACCAATCGTGCGCCCGTTCATACAACGGCGCCGTTCGAGCCATTCGGCTACGGTGTGCGAGACCCGCATTTCAGGAGTAGCTCTCTTCCAGCGCCGGGAAGGAACCACTCTTCACGGCTTCATCGAAGCTGGCGACCGCATCGCGGACCGAGCGCGCGCCCTCTAAAAACGGACGAGCGAACCGTGGGTGAAAGTCCGGACTCATGCCGAGCAGATCCTGGAGCACGAGAATCTGACCGTCGCACCCCGCTCCTGCGCCAATGCCGACGCTAGGAATGCGCAGCGCGGCGGTGATCTCGCGCGCAAGGCCGGCGGGAATGCATTCTAAAACGATGGCAAAGACGCCGAGTTGCTGGAGCCGTGCCGCCTGGCGGGAGATCTCGCCGCCGTTTTCCTCGCCTCGCCCCTGCACCCGGTAGCCGCCGTAAGCATGAACGGATTGGGGCTGCAGGCCGAGATGGCCCATCACCGGAATGCCGCTCTCCACCATCCGCTGAATCACATCTTCGTGGCCATCTACGCCTTCCATCTTGACGGCGTGCGCACCGGCGCTCATCAGGACAGAGGCCGCATCCAGTGCCGCGGGCACACCCTTGCGAAACGAAAGAAAGGGCATGTCGGCGACTACGAACTTATCCCCAATGCCGCGGACCACCGCCGCCGTGTGCAGGCGGATCAGTTCCAGATTAATGGAGAGCGTAGAGGGGTGGCCGTGCATCACCATGCCTGCGCTGTCGCCAACGAGAATGCCGTCAATGGCAGTGTTGGAAAGCAGGCGGGCGAACGTATAGTCGTAGCAAGTGACCATCGACAGCTTACGGCCGTCAGTCTTCGCTCGGAGAAAATTGGTTACAGACATCGCTTTGGTACCTGTCAAATCTGATCAAGTCCTGAGTCTTCCACAGAGCCGGGAGGGAGTCGCCGCCAAAAAGGTCGGCGCTATTTCAAGTATATCAGGGGGCGGGCACGCCGCTGCGCTCTTACTTGTTGAGCATCTCGAGTAGGTAGTCGGACGCCTCTTTCGATTTCATGTGCGAAAGTGATTCCACCACGCTGCGCTTCAGTTTGGGGTCTGTTTCGGTTTTCGCGATATCGACCAGCGCCTTGGCATTATTCTGATTACGCAGGGAGCCTATGATTACTTTCCGTACCTCCGGACTGCTTTCGGGGGCGTAGAGGGCCACCAGCGCCTCACCGCTTCTTTCACTCTTCGAATACCCGACCTGGCGAATGAGCTCGGCACGAAGCGCGACGTCCTTTTCCGCTTTGGCGGATTCCACCAGCCGCTCCATATTCTCGCGGCGCCCTGGGAGCGCCCGGAGAATCTCCATCTTCATTTCCTTGCCGGATTCGGCCTCATAAAGCTGCCAGAGTTCGGCATTGGCATCGAGCGCGCCAAGGCCGCGGATCGCCTCCCGGCGCAGATCGCTGTTCTGCTCCGCTTTGGAGGCGGTGAACAGCCGTTCTTTGTCCCGGCTCGCGGTGAAGCCACGCAGTACGGCGCGTTTCAATTGAACATCGGACGAGCCTGCATAGATGTCGGCCAGCGCCTGGCGCGTTTCCGGTGTGCTCTGGTAGCCGAGATATTCCACCGCTTTATATTGCAGGTCGGGATTGCCTCCGCCGCGGGCAAGCTTCAGAAGTACTTCGCGCGATCTGGGGGACTTACTTTGCGCCAGCACGAACACCGCACGGTCTTTAAGACGGGGCGAGTTCCCTTTGCCGAGCAATTTTTCAAGCACCGGAACGGCCCGTTCCGGATCGGAATGAATCAAGCCCTGAAGGGCGATGAGCTTTAGGTCCTCATCGGCTTCGCTTTCGGGAGAAACGGGCTGTCCGGAGGACTGCTTCACTTCGGCTTCCAGGGCCTTGGCATCGTCCAGCCAGCGGCTGTTGGGATGGGTGCGCATCAATTCCGCGAGCGTGGCGCTAGCCTCATTGCGGCGGCCGAGCTTATTCTGCGCATACGCCTTCCAATACAGAGCGGCATCGGCCCGAGTGCTCTTCTTGTCCGCCGCCCGCTGGAAATATCCAGCGGCCTCTTCCCACTCGCGGCGCTCGAGCCTCTCCTTGCCATTACGATAAAGCCGATCTTCGTCGTCTTTGCCGGAGCGGCGGCCGATCTCGAGTTTCATCGGTGCAAGAGGCGGCACTGGAGCAACCGCCGGAGCCGGGGGCGCAATTTGAGCGAGCATGGCGGCTCGCTGAAGCTCAAGCGTCATGTTTACAATGTCGTTCTGTGTGCGTGACGAACGAACATCGATTTCGCGCTGCCGCAGCTTCTCCTGCATGGCGCGGATTTCCTGCTCCGCCACTGCCCGGCGCAGCGGCTCATCCGCCGCTGGAGGTATGGGCTGAGCCGTGGCCAGGACGCAGCCGAATGCCACGATAAAAGCTCGAACGATATTTTGCATGTTCATGTTATCTCTCTCTACGAAAGGATCCCGTGCGACGGTGGCTTTCACAATCGCTCCCTGACTTCGGATTCTGTGACTTTGACCCGGAACAGAACTCCCTTGTTCCTGATGCGTTCCCGTAGCTCTTGCGCCGCCTCAGGGGAAAGCGATGGCGCCAGATGGGCGACTTCCAGCAGCAGCCGTTCCAACTCATCAAGAACTTCAGCCACCCCCCCTTCTCCAGCCTGTGCGGCACTGGTGCGGAAGAGCCGGTTGGCATCAATGAGATCACGTACATCCTCCTGCTGGGATTGAAGGTCGGCGGAATTGGCCAACTCGACCAGAACCAGTTGGGAGCGCTCCAGATGATTGCCCACCGCGGACAACAGCACACGCTCATCAAATCCCTCATTTGCGCCGGAAACCGCGGCCATCTCCCGCGGTTTCTGCTGAATGGAAATTCGGCCCGCGTAAAAGGCGCCGGCCAGTAGCAGAGACATCGCAGCGGCGGTGATCCACTGTTTCGGGCCGAACAGCCAGCCAATTAAGCGAGGAGTTCTGGCGCGCAACGGCAGGCGGTGTTCCAGCTTCCGCCAAAGTTCCACGTGATACTCGGGGCCGCGCTCCGGAACGGAATACGAATTCACCGCGTTCAACACGCGCTGCAGGATGCGGTAATGATCGCGGCAATGCTCACAAACGGAAAGGTGGCCCTCGGCATTGCCATCCCGCTGCTCGCCGTAGTAGTGCAAAACCAATTGATCTTCGTCGAGGTGGTTACTCATCGTGCTACTCCCATCAGCGGCTCCAGCGAGCGGCGCAGTTTCTGCACGGCCCGGAAAATGCTGTTCTTGGTGGCGCTTTCGCCGACCCCTAAGGACTGGCCGATCTCCTCAATGGAGAAACCTTCAAAATGGCGGAGTACAAAAGCGGTACGCTCCTGCTCGCTGAGTTCTCGCATGGCGGAGTCGATCCGCTCCGATAGTTGCGCGGAATAGACGAGGCGGTCCGCGGGAAGGGCGGATGCCGGTATATTCTCGATTACGGAAGCCTCTTCTTCGCCTTTTCTTCGATCCATGCGTTTCCTTGTCCGTAGCAGATCCAGGGCGTAATTCGCAGCTATCCGATAGATCCAGGTATGGAAGCTGGCCCGCCCATCATAACGATCAAGTTGCTTATAAGCGCGCAGGAAGCTCTCCTGCACAACGTCCTCGGCGTCCTGCTCATTCCCGGTCAGCCGGTAGGCAAGGCGGAACACACTCCGGCTATGGCGGTCCACTAACTCGCGAAACGCCTCGCCATCGCCCGTCCGGGCCCTGGCGACGGCCGCCGCCTCTGTTTCCTGCATCCACACCGTTAGACTGCTTTGCGGGTGTTCCAGTTAGCTATTATGTTGCTTCGGGAGGGCCGATGGCGATAGTGGCAGGGGTGGATTTTGGCACGCTCAGCGTGAGGGTTTCGATTTTCGACAGCGAACGGGGACGGTTGGGGTCGGCCACCGCCGGGTATCCTCTGAACCGGAAGCGCGACGATCCAAACTACGCCACGCAGCGCCACTCCGGCCATATGACCGCGCTTGTTGAGGCGATGAAGGCCGCGATCGCAAAAGCGGGCGTAAAAGCAGATTCGCTCGCGGCGCTGGCGCTGGATACAACAGGATCGTCTGTACTGCCCGTCGGCGAGGGTCTGGAACCGTTGGACGATTACTACTTATGGTGCGATCACCGGGCAACGGCGGAAGCCGCTGAGATTACCGAAGTAGCGCATGCCCAAGGGCTGGCGGCGATCCATTGGTGCGGCGGCGTGTATTCGAGCGAGTGGGGATGGGCGAAACTGCTCCATTGGCTGCGGCACAATCCGGACAAACGACCCCGGATGGTGGCCGCTTTCGAGCACTGCGATATGGTGGCGGCGATCCTCTGCGGGATTCATGACCCCGCGCAGGCGCCGCGCAGCATCTGTGCCATGGGGCACAAATGGATGTGGAATGAATCCCTGGGCGGTATGCCGGAGGAATCCTTTCTGATAAAAGTGGACCCCTTATTGAACGGGGTGCGCGCGAAGATGGCGGGCCGGTATGCCAATTCCGGCCAGATCGCCGGGCGGCTGTGCGGGGAATGGGCGGCGAAGCTTGGACTTAGGGTGGGAATTCCGATTCCCGTGGGAGCGCTGGACGCGCATTGGGACGCCATCGGGGCGGGCGTTCGGGAAGGGGATGTGGTGAATGTGGTGGGGACGTCCACCTGCATCATGGCGATTGCAAAAGAGCCGGTGTTGATACCCGGTGTATGCGGGGTGGTGCCGGGTTCGATTCATCCCGACTATGCGGGAATCGAGGCGGGATTGTCGGCCTGCGGCGACATTTTCGAAGCCATCGCTTCTCGCGCTGGAAGTTCGCTCGATGGGTTGTCCGGACAGATCAGGGATTATCGCGCCGGCCAAAGCGGCCTGTTGCGGATGACGTGGGACAACGGCGACCGCACGGTATTGGTGAATCCCGCGCTGGGAGGCGTAACGTTCGGTTGGAACCTGATGAATACAGCCGCCGACGAGTTGTTTGCGGCCATCGAGGGAACCGCATTCCATACACGGATCATCCTCGACAGGATGGCGGAGTACGGCGCTCCGATCCATCGCGTGATCAACGGAGGGGGAATTCCCCAGAAGAACGAAATGCTGAATCGGGTGTATGCGAATGTGCTCAACAAGCCGGTGCTGGTACCTGAGACGGATGTAACCAGCCTGGGCTCGGCGATCTTCGCATTTCTCGCGGCCGGCGTGTTTCCCACGGTCGAAGCGGCGCAGGACCGTCTTTGTCCCGCTTACCGCATTATCAGGCCGGTGGCTGAGGAGGTTGCAGTGTATGAGGAGTTGTTCGCTTTATACCGCTCCCTTTATTTTGGTTTGGGGCAGCCGCAATCCGGAGCGGTGCAGCTGGGCGAAGTACTTCCCACCTTACGGCGGATTGCGAGCCGCGACTCTGTAAGTGTCCAAGGTCTGACTGGCACGCTTCCGAAGCATGGCTCCTGATGAATTCGTGAAGCCCCCTTAAGAGATGGCTTTTGCTAGTCCATAAGCGGCTCCGGCGGCCAGCCCTCCGATGAACACCGTTTGCACCGCGCTGCGGAGGGGAGGGGCGCCGGTCGCACGGCCTTTCAGATATCCGAAAATGGTCAACGCCACGAGCGTGACCCCGATCGAATTGAGAAGCGCCCGGCTGGCGTCGGCCAGCAGCATGTAGGGAGCCAGCGGGATCATGCCTCCCGAGATGTATGCGGCGGCAATCGTGGATGCGCTGCGGACGGCGCGTCCGGGCTTCGGCTCTTCCAGCCCAAGCTCGAAACGCATCATGAAATCCACCCATGCTTTTGGCCGCTCACTCAATGCGTCCACCACCGTTGCGCTTTCCGCGGGGCCAAGGCCATAGGATTCGAAAATTTTCGTTACTTCCAGTTTCTCCTGATCCGGCACGGAGACCACTTCTTCTTCCTCGCGAACGCGCTCGCTGATGTAGTGCTCGGCGTCGCTGCGAGCGGCGAGGTAGCCGCCGAGGCCCATGGCAATGGAACCGGCGGCGATTTCCGCGAAGCCGGCGGTTACCACGATGCGGGTGGAAGCCACTGCTCCGGAGAGTCCGGCCGCGAGGGCAAAGGGGACTGTGAGACCATCCGCCATTCCGATGACGATGTCGCGAACGAGCTCACCGGAACTGGAGTGACCTTCTAGATGATGCAAAACAGACATGCTGCCAGTATGCTTGGTTCGCTCACTTAGTTCAAAATCATATAGGCAATGTATCCGGGAAAAAGCACTTCACGGCTGGCTCCGTTGAATACAGGTCTAAGGGTATGCTCGCACCAGTTGCGGATCTCGCCTTCTGGAACGCCGCTACGGACCGCGTGTGCGACATTTATTTCCGTCATCAGGTAATCGAGGTAGGCAACCGGTTCCAGCGAAATGCCGACTTCGAACGTTTCGCTTGCCTGGAGACGGAATCCAGTCGACCGAGCCTCCAGAATTTCGGGATTGAGTTCCTGGCCTGATGCGGCCGGGCGGGGATAACAACTGGCGAATTCCACAAACCATTGCTCGAGCAACGGGGAATCCTGAAACGATCGGCCTTGCGAGAAATCATATACGATCAAAACGCCTCCCGGGCTCAACACGCGGGCTGCTTCGGGAAAGAACAGCGACAGGTCGGCGTAATTCAACGACCCGGCGGCCGTAATGATGTCCATGGAATGGGTGTCAATGGGTAGCGCTTCGGCGCTTCCCACGGCGAACGCAGCATGCGGAGCAACGGCCGGGGTCAGCTTTAGCATCGCCTCGGCGGGCTCTATGCCGAAACATTGGGTGGCTAATTGCGCGAGCGGGCGCGTGGAGAGCCCGGCGCCGCAGCCTACGTCCAGGGCTCGAGGGAGAGGCCCGCGGAGGCGCAGGCGGCGGCTGATTCGCTCGATAATGCGCGGATGGACGGCGGGGCGCGCGGTGGCGTATCCGGCTGCCATTCCCGCAGTTCCGAACAGATCTCCCATTCCATGATTTTACGGGGTTCGGAGACAGCGCTAACCGGCGAGTAGATCATCGAGCGCTGATTTCACATCGTGAAAACGAAATCGATAGCCCGCCCGTTGCGCCGCCATAGGCTCCACCCGCTGGCTGGCAATGACCATGTCCGCCATCTCTCCATATAAGAGCTTCAACACCCGAACCGGTACCGGAAGGAACGCTGGCCGATGCAGTGCTTGCCCGAGAGCCTTGGCGAACCCGGCATTCCGAACCGGCGAAGGCGAGGTAACGTTGAACACTCCGCTACCGGCAGGCTGCGCGAGAAGGAACTCGATCATCCCTACTACATCTTCTACATGAACCCACGACATCCACTGCCTGCCGTTCCCGATCGGCCCGCCAATACCGAGGCGGAAGGGCAAAAGCATCTTGCCGAGCGCGCCGCCGTTGGGCCCAAGCACCACGCCTAGCCGGAGCCGCGTAACCTCGAGTCCGATGGATTGCGCTTTCTGTTCCGCCTGCTCCCAGGCAACGCAGATGTCCGCCAGGAAGCCGCTTCCCGCGGCCGAGGTCTCCGTCAGGATCTCTTCGCCGCGATCGCCGTAATAGCCGATCGCGGAGGCTCCGATAAAAGCTTTTGGCTTTCGGGAGAGCCTGCCAATCCCGTGGATGAGCGCGTGGGTTCCATCAATCCGGCTTTTGCGGATGCGCTCCTTTGCCTGCGGACTCCAGCGTTGCGCCACCGGTTCCCCCGCAAAATGGATGACGGCCTCGGCTGCTTCCAGCGCCTCGGGAGGCGGCGGGCCTTGCAGAACGTCCCAGTGATAGAAGGACACTCCCTCCGCTAGCGTCGCAGGCTTGTGCCGGCCGAGGATGCGTAACCGATGCCCGGACTCTAACAGCCGCGCCACCAGCCGGTTTCCAAGGAATCCGCTCGCTCCGGTGAGTGTGAGTTGCATGCAACGGCCCTATTGTACGTGGAACGGATCTCTGCCGGTTTGCGCGAGATCGAGAATCTCACGCTCATAGGCATCTAAGTTCGTCTTACGCTGCATGCCGTCAAACGACATATAACGCACCATGCCGAAGATCGGCCGCTCCCGCCAGGGACGATCGTGCAGCCCAAAGCACCAGAGAATGTTGGTGTAGGTGTTGGGATCACGCCCATCCAGAGCATATCGGTCGTGCAGGTACACCATCGTCTGGAGCGCTTCCAGGTGGGTGGCCGACCACTCGATAATTTTCTTGCCCCAGTACATCCGGTAGTAGCCCTGTACGGTGCCTCGCAGCAACAGCTCCCGCTGGGTGGCGTTCCACAAACGGTCATGGGTGGCGGCCTGTTCTAACTGCTCCCTGGTGTACAAGGGGTTGCGCGGGTCGGCGGCATGCTTTCGCAGCGTCTCGATTGCCCAGTTGGGAAGCGTCTCGAACGATCCCGGATCATGCACGTGGCGGGCATAGTTGAACGCCAACTCCCGGCGCACGATGAGCTCTTCCAGAAATTCATCCGCAATCAACTTGTGCTCCGCGGCGTATTCTCTGGCAGCCAATGCGATTTCCAGCGAGCTGATATGGCCGAAGTGAAGATAAGGGCTGAGTTCGCTGGTGGCATGGGCGGAAGGCTCATTGCGTTCCCGTGCGTAGCGGCGCAAATTGTGTTCCAGAAAATGAGCCAGACGCTTCTCCGCCTCGATCCGGCCGCCGCGATGCGAGGACGAAGGCTTTACGGAATGGTCGATTTCGCATGAAGCCACCAGCCCAGCGATATTGCGACCGTTCACCTCCGTGTGAATTTCCAGCGCCGGCGCATCATAGACCCGCTCCACCTTAAAGGACGGCGCCGGTTTAAGGTACCGGGGCAGCAAGCGATGAATTTTAGGACGAATGGTGTACGCGCCATACTCCCGCTTGGGAAGCTGCGTCATCGGCACCACGCAACTCGAATCCACCACATAGTAGGGAATCCCGATTTTGCCTGGAACCGACGCATTATGTTGGCGGGCAACAAACGTAGGATAGTCGTCGGTCACCAGTGCGGCGGCATCCTCGGCCAGAGTGTAAAGGACGTCATCGGGGTCGGAAGGGCGGCGGCGAAGATAGAAGCAGTATCCAATTCCGAGTTTCCTTGCGCGGCGGGCCGTCTCGGGCACCGCTTCCAGCAGAAACGTATGCATCCTGTCATTGGCGTATGGATAGGAGCAGGTCAGCCCTTCGTAAAAGAGTACCGGCAATCCAGATTCATTGCCCAGTTGTACGGCATAAGCCAACGCGTGATTTGCCTCCACGCGGCGGTTCATCTGTGCCCAGTAAAGCACGTACCTGGCATCCTCGCGGCGAGGACGATCATTCAAACAACGTACACGATCCTTCAAAAAGATTGGATGCTCGCCACACCAAGGCCGCTACAATAAAGTTTGGCAATCGAATGCGAGCCTGGAATCGAGCCAAGTTACTGTGGGCCTATCTGACGCGCCGCCCGGACGTGCGCGGTCTGCCGGTGGAGTATATCGTCGAGACCACCGCCAAGTGCAATCTCTACTGTCCCATGTGTCCGCGGGAAACGCACAGACAACCCAAAGAGGACATGGCCGATGCCATATTTGAACGTCTGGTCAAGGAGTCGGGACGCACCGCCGAGCACATGATGCTCATCGGTCTCGGCGAGCCGCTGCTCGATCCGAAGATCTTCGACCGGATCGAATATTGCGAGAAGCATGGCGTCTCCACTTTGCTTTCCACCAACGGTACACTCCTCGATGAAAAGAACGCGGCGCGTCTGCTGAGCGGGCCCTTGAAACATGTCACCCTCAGCTTTGATGGAGCCACGAAGGAAAGCTACGAATATTACCGTAAGGGCGCACGCTTTGAAAAAGTGCGCGACAACTTCGTGCGTTTTGCGCGGATGAAGCAGGAGCGCCAGGCAGCGGTGCAGGTGGTGGTGCAGATGGTACGCATGGAGCGCAACGCCGCCGAAGTGGAAGATTTTCTCAAGTTCTGGCGAGCAGTGCCTGGCGTGGATCAGGTACGCATCAAAGAGGACGAAACCAATCTGATGCGGCCCGATGCCGGGCATGCGCCCGAAGACTGGAAACATCCCTGCCACTATCTGTGGCGCGGTCCGATGTACGTGAAGCACAATGGCGATGTGTATCCCTGCTGCCAAAGCTATATGCTTAACGGCAAACCGGTGGGCAACGTAGGGGAACAGAGCCTCGGGGAGATTTTCAACTCCACCGAGATGCAGCGCATGCGGCGGCTGCATGTCCAAGGCCAGGCGCAACAGATCGATATCTGCGCGAATTGCTGCATCACCATTCCGCATCCGCTGCTGGTGGCGGGCAGTCTGTTGTTCCACGGGGAGACGGTACGGCGGCTACTGCCCTTAGTTGAGCGGCTCACGTATTTGAGCCGGCTGCCGGGAAAGCTGCTCTCTCCGCCCAAACCGCCGCCGCCAAAGCGCGAAGACCTGGTACAGATCTTGCCGTCAGGCGAACCTTCCGGTAAGTAAGCAGCGCGGCTCACTGGTTGCGAATGGATATTTCCACCACCAGTTGACCGCTGTTCGAGGCGGCCGGGGCGGTGGCGCGCAATGTTTTGGGGGAGGGAAGTACGGCTTTCCGGTCATTGCTGTCCGCTAAATCCGCAACCTGATTGCGCCTGCGAACCGCCTGGCCCTGTACCATCGCTCCCGGCGATTCAACATTCATTTGCGGCTGCTGCGCGACGATCAGAATGAGGTTCTGCACACCGGCTCCGATGGTAAAAAATCCTTGCGACGGAACGGCCACGCTTTGTCCGCGGCTTACTGCCTGACTGTTCACGATGGGGATCTGATTTCCGATCGTGTCCCGTTTGTAAAGGGTGAGAAATCCGTCGGTGCCGGATGTCACCTGCAAACGAAGAGCATCCTCGCTCCGCACGGCGTTCGTTGAGACGGGCTGATAGCCGCCTCCGGCGGTGCGCTTCAGCAAACCATACTCGACGGAAAGCCCTTCCGCCCGCCGCTCCTGTTCCGATGCGATGGCGCTGTCCTCTTTTTTCGGCTGTTCGACCACTGCCGGCGCGGGTGGCATCTCCGGCCGATGCGCGAGTTCAGGCGGCGGGGCTGCCACTTCCCGCTTCTTGTTTAACTTCGACTCGTCCGGAGCCCGGGACAGGGCCGGCGCGGGCGGCTCCCGGCGCGGTTCCGCGGGCGTCGTGATCATGGCAGGCTTTTGCCGGGCCGTCTGCGCGGGACTCTCCCTGTACGGGGGACGGGTAAAGATTACCATCAACAACACGGCGGAGGCGGCTACTGCGCCGGCGGTGCTGAAAGCGATGGGGGTCGCCAGCCATTGCCTGATCCGCCCAAGCCAGGTGACTTTGGGTTGCAGGGCTTCGATCAACTCGCGCTTAATTCCGGGTTGATCGAGCAGGTCTTTCAGCGCCTGCTCTTCCATCAGGGCGTTGAACAAATCCTGGTCGTGCAAGGAGGCTTCCAGGAGTTGCTCGCGTTCCCTGTCTGGCAGGTTCCCGGTGGCATATCCCCCGATGAATTTCGCCGGTCCTTCCCGTTTCAGGTCTTTGGGATCTTTGGGGCCGTTCATTTTTTCCCCTCCCAACTGCCGCCCATGGCCTCGATCAATTGCTTGCGGCAGCGGAAATCCCAGGTGTAGACGGTGTTGATGGAGGCGAGCTTGAAGATACGCTGAATTTCGGGAAATGGCTTGCCTTGCAGTTTGTAGCGCATCAGGTCCCGGCACCTCTCGCCAAGAGTCGCCAGTGCGGCTTTCAGGCGATCGGTTGTCTGGTTTCGTTCGGCCTCCTGAGCCGGGTTCAAACGCGCGTCGGCAAGAGGCAGCTCATCCACCGGTACGGCCGTATTCTCTCCACGCCGGACAACGGTTCGTATTCCCGCCATGATTTTAAATCTCGCGATCTTCAGCGAGAGAGGGACCAGTTCGGCCAGGTCGGTCACGTGGCCGTACTTCTCTACAATAAGGTAAAGCACGTCCTGCGCCACATCTTCGGCGATCTGCCTTCGATAACGAGATGCCGCGAAGGCGACGATCCTTTCACGTAGCAGTCCGAGTATCTGGTCGCGTTCCACTTAAAGCTGGCAGTAGACTCAATTCTACAATAGAGTAAGCCTGCTGACCGCCCGAAGCCAAAGGGCTAGAACATCCCGGCCTTCTTCAACACCGCTTCCGATTTGCGCCGTATCTCCATGGCAACCTCATAGGGATCGCCCTGCTGCAACCGGGGATAAAACAGCTCGACGGATAACGGCCCCTCATAACGGGCCTTGCGAATGCCGTGGAGGATCCTAGCCAGCGGGAGGACGCCATCTCCGGGAATATCGCGCGTCCCGTTATCGAGCAACTCGCGTGGAATATCCGGAACGTCCTGAAAATGTACGTGGTGCAGCTCACCCGCACGAATTAGGTCCAGATCCTCAAGCCTGCTCAGCCCGGCGCCGAAATGATAGAAGTCGAACATCGGCTTCAGGAAAGGATGATTCGCCTCGCGAGTCATTTTGAGCGACGTCGGCAGACTCCCGATAAAGGTGGAGCCGCGCATGAACTCGACCATCGCAACTACCTGAAATCCCTTTACGATATCGCCCACCTGTCGCAGGTTATCCACGCCCCGCTTGTAGTCGTCCAATGTGAATTTAGCGCTCGTTCCGCACGGGCAGACCATGCGATCCACGCCGAGTTCGGCCACCCGTTCGGCCCTGTATTTAAGCTCTTCAAGCGCTTTGGCCCGGTCCGGATTTGGTTCCGCCAAGCCTCTGACCCCTCCGCTTGACACCGCCTTGATCCCAAGATCGGCCATCAGCCTCTTCGCCGCCCCAAGGCTTTCCTTCTTTGCGAATTCATCCACGTGCGCGGGGATTACCTCTACAAACCGGATTCCGGCTTTTGAATATCCCTCCAGGGACTTGCGAAATCCCGCCTGCAGCGAGGTGGTCTGGTGCATGCACAGCGGCCACTTTTTAACCTCGGCGGCCGCAGCCAGGACAGGCGCGGAGAGGAGGAGATCGCGGCGTTTCAACACTCAGCCATTCTGCCATATCCAGCCGGCCGCCGTGTCAACGACCAACCTCCAGCGGCATGATACACTTCTCCTTGGAGTGTTCCCGCACGGTCATTCCTGTACCCGAAGACCCGGGGCCTTCCGTCATAACCTAAACTTCCTAGCTCATGCGAATGAAAGTGTGTGTTCTCACCGCGCTGCTGTCCGGCGCCTCTCTTTACGGGCAGACGGTGCAGGGGACTCAAATCCCGCCGCCTTCTCCCCCGCCGGCCGCTGCGGAAAAACCTGCCGCGCCTGTCAAACCGGTCCTGGCGGCCGATCAGGTGATGCTTCAGCGCGGTACTTATATTCGAAGGTTTTCCGCCGGCGCGTCGCTGACTGTAATCGGGCTGGGCTATATCAAGAATAGAGACACCAGTACACTGACCAGCACACCGCCCGTGGACGCCCTCTACTCCACGACAGGTGTTTCGCGGCGCATCGGGTTCGGGATTACGGCGCAAATTGCCGTGACCGAGCGCTTCGCGGTAAATGGCAATTTGTTCGTACGGCCCCGCATCGGCTACACCATGAATAGCGATGTCGTGACCGGCGTGGATAATCCCACCACGCCCGCGGACGACCGGCGGCGCACCACCAGCAGGGAGGATACGCGGGCCCGTCTGTATGAACTGCCGGTGACGATCCGCTATTTCGGGAAGGGAAGACATGAACGCGGGGCAAGGTGGTTTGTGGAAGGGGGAGGCGCCGTCCGTCGCGTGGTCAACATCAAAACCACAACGATCACTCAGGTAGGGTCGGCCGCCCCGGTTACCACGAACGTTCCCGCTCCGGCCACGCGGAGCATTCGCGGGTTAGTTGCCGGAATGGGTGTCTACGTAATCGACCCGATCGGAGTGCGAATCGTGCCGGAAGTGCGCTATACACGGTGGATGGGGACAACGTTTAATTCATTTTCTACCATAACTTTACGGAATCAAATTGAAGCGATTGTTTCACTCACGTTCTAGCGCTACGTTAGAAGACCGGGCTTCTTGAAGTAACGGTTCACCAGCGCGTCCGCAGTTCGCAGCGTCTGGGCAAGGATCGTCAGCGTTGGGCTGCCCACAGTGTTCTGCGGGAACGAGGAACCTCCCAGCACGAAGAGGTTCGTCGCGCTCCAGCACTGCAGCCACGGGTTGACGACCGAGTCGCCGGGGGTCGCGCCCTGGATGGCACCACCCTGCACGTGAGTACCGCGGTAGCTCGAAACGTCGTACCGCCCCAGCGGGGGTCCTATTTGAATTTGCGACACGCCGCGGATGGTCCGCGCCACTTGCGCTGCCTTGCCGCCAAAATACGCTACCAGCCGGCGATCATTGTCGTTCCAATCGAAAGTCAGTCGAAGAAGGGGGTCGCCAAACCGGTCCCGGTAGGTTGGATCAAGACTGAAGTAGTTCGTCTTGGACGCAAAGTGGTCGCCCACGATCGCGATGCGGCCGGTACGGTCATACCACTCGATCGCGGCTTTCTTCCATTCCGAGCCCCAGTTGGACCGGATACCGGGCGGCACGACTCCAAAGCTTGCGATGGGGCGGTGCCCGGAGCTGGAGGCCTGAACAAATGCGCCACCAAGGAAATCGAGCGGCCCGTGATCGAAGTTATCGCCTTCGAGATCCGAGATCCCGATGCTGCTGGCGCCGGCGCCCATGAAGCCATTGAGCGGCTGATCCAGAAAGGCAGTTACGCCCGCTGTTACCTGGTGCGTGGGGTTGCGGCCGACGTGGCCCCGGCCCGGCTCGGGATCGTAGGGCTCGCCGATTTTCGAGAGAAGAAGCAGCCGCGTGTTGCTGATCGCCCAGGAGGCAGGAACCACCAGACCCGCGGGCTGGAAGTGCTCCTGGCCGCGAAAGTCAACGAAGGTTACGCCCGTCGCCTGGCCGTCCTTATGAAGAATGCGGCGGACCGCGGCGCCGTGGGTGAGCGTCACGTTCTTTTGCCTCACGATTACCGGCATCAACACATTGGTTGGCTGTGCCTTCGCCCCAACCATGCAGCCGAAACGGTCACAGAAACCGCAGTAGGCACACGCCGGACGCACGACGCCATCCGGATTCTTATACGCCTGGCTCAGATTGGCTCCGGGGGCAGGGTAGGGGTGATACCCCATCGATCGAGTGGCTTCCGCAAACAGGTTGGGAAAGTATCCAACCTTCAAAGCGGGAGTAGGATAAGGCGCTGATCGCGGCGGCTCGAACGGGTGCAGTCCGGACTCCCCGGACACGCCCAGAAGTTGCTCGGCGCGGGTATACCACGGCTCCATATCCTCGTAGGAACAGCCCCAGTCCTGCAGCGAGTGATCGGGCGGTAGTTTGCCCGTGCCGTAGCGGCTCACCAGATGGCTGCGGAGGCGGAAAGATTCTGGGGAAATCCGCGCCACCTGGCCGTTCCAATGTTCCCCGGCGCCGCCCGTACCCGAGCCGGGCAGAAACGGGCCATGCTGACGGACCGGCAGCGCGCGATCGCGGGTGGTGTGACGGAACGTCACGGTGTCTTTAGACACATCCTGCATCAGGCGCATGCGAATGGCGAAATCAAGCTCGTCCATGCCTTCGAAATAGTCGGCGGTTTTTCGCGGCTTGCCGCGTTCGAGCACCACGATGCTGAGACCGGTGCGGACGCCGAGTTCCTTCGCCAGCAGAAGTCCGGTCCAGCCGCCGCCGACAATGACAACGTCCTTGCGCGGGAGCGTCTTCATGGCTCGTCGCCATCCCACGGCTTCACGGGGCGGCCGATTACTTGCGCCAAACTCATCGGCTTCGGGCGGTAGCGTTTCCCGTTGTGCCGGCCAAACTCATTGGCCCAACTCATGTACGGTCCCGGGAACCCGATTAGCTGCCAGCCGATGAGGCCCGCGTTTCCTTCATGCATGGGATCCGAGAACATGCCCTCGATTACGTGTTGCCGAAGTAAACGGAAGAAGCGCGTCTGTTCGATACTTCGCAGTTGGCTGTCCTGGGCTTCCGCCGGCAGGGTGTCAAAATCCGCGCCGAGACTTCGAATGCCTTCGCGGTAGGTGTCGCGCGGCGTTTCGTTGCCCTGATAGCCTTGCTCCGCCGTGCCTTGTTCGAAAGGGGGCTGCGTGTAGCGAAACCGGTCGCGGCCGTAAGGCCCGGCAAGTTGGCGATCGATGTAGATGACTACGTTGGCTTCGGGGGCGCCGGGGCCGGCGTCATCACTTGGGAATATGCGTGCGGCAGCCGCGGCGATGATAAAAGCCTGCCGTTCATCAAAAAACCGGAGCGCGAGGCGTAGAGAACGGGTGCTCCCGGCGCTCTGTGCGGCCAGCCGGAACGGCTTCCGGTCGAGGGTGTAGACGATGGCGCCGCCCACCGTCACAGCGGCGATGCGAAGGAACTGCCGGCGCCGCTTGACCATAACGTTTAAGTATATCCCTACGGCATGGCACGAATGCCCCGTTGGGGCTCACGACGCTGGAGTATAATCTTGCCATGTGCGCTGTCAAATCCTATGGCTCTCAGTAATACGTTAGCGCCGGGGCAAGCATGAAGAAGTGGGTCTGGGTATGGCTATGCATTTCCGGTGAGCTATCTTTCGCGCAGGTCTCCGCCAAGATAGATTTCCGCCGGGATGTTCAACCGCTATTCCGGGAGCAGTGCACCGGTTGTCACGGGCCGACCCAGCAGATGAATGGCTTTCGGCTGGACCAGCGCCGGTACGTCATGCCGAACCGGATAGGCGCCAACGGAGCCGCAGTCGCTCCGGGGAATAGCGCCAAAAGCCTGCTGTATCTCAAGCTGACCGGAAGCCAAAACGGACCGCGGATGCCGCCTGCCGGGCCGCTCAGCCCGAAGCAAATCGAGATCGTCAAAGCCTGGATCGATCAGGGCGCCGAATGGCCAGACAGCCTTTCCGGAGAGACTCCGCTATCGAGTCCGGACCCTGAGGCTGCGCGACTCATGGAAGCGATTCGCAGCGGGGATCGCCAGAGGTTTCAGAAGATGCTGCGGCGGAATGCCAAAGCTGCCAACCGGCGTGGGCCCGGCGGATCTACACCGCTGATGTACGCGGCCCTCTATGGCGACGCCGATTCGGTTCAACTGCTGCTCAAGAGCGGCGCAGACCCGAACGCTCGCAACGACGCCGGCGCAACGGCGCTGATGTGGGCAGTGGAAGATCCCGAGAAGACGCGATTGCTGCTACGGCAAAGGGCCGATGTGAATGCGCGCTCCGCGGACGGCCAGACGCCGCTGATTATTGCGGCCGGCCATTTCGGCGCGGGCGCAGAGGTGACGAAACTGCTGCTCGAAGCCGGAGCCAATCTATCCGAGAGGGCGTCTGACGGCAACACTCCTTTGGGTGCGGCGACCTTCGCCGCCGACGATGCGGTGATCGAAGTGCTGATCGCGCACGGCGCCGCTGTAAACAGCGCCGGGGTGTATTCCCCGGCACGCGCGGGCTGCGGCAAATGTGTTGCGAGATTGATGCGGGCAGCCGAAGGCAAAGCCTCAAACCCTATGGTGGTTCCAACACCGGCATTCGCCTATCCGCCGGCTCTCAAGATGTTGCTCGATCACGGAGCCGGTATCAACGTCAACGCCAGGGGTGGTCGAGTGGGAATGACCGGCCTCATGTTCGCTGCAATTTCCGACGCGTTTCCGGTGGAGGCTGTCAGGGACCTGATCGAGCGCGGAGCCGATGTGAACCTGAAGAACTCGCACGGCCTCACGGCGCTGGACTTGGCCAGACGGCTGGGCGATTCGCCTGTGGCCGACCTCCTGGTGAAGGCCGGCGCGAAGGAAGGGGGCGCATCCGCGGAACCGGTTCCCCCACCAATTCCGCAGCCGAAGCCGGCGGTTAGTCTCCGGGCAGCGATCGCGAGAAGCATACCGCTCGCGCAGCGGAGCGACGTCACGTTTGTGAAAAAATCGGGCTGCGTGTCGTGCCACAACAATAACCTTACGGCGATGGCTGTGGCCGCGGTCCGAAGGAATGATATGGCAGTGGACGAGGAGACAGCGCGAAAGCAGCTTAAGGTCATTGCGTCCTATCTGGAGACCTGGCGCGAGCGTTTGCTCCAGGGTAAGGGGATTCCCGGAAATCAGGACACCGTAAGCTACATCCTGCTGGGAATGGCGGCCGAAAATTACGGGGCCGATGCCGCTACCGATGCCGCCGCCCACTATTTAAAAAGCAGGCAGGCTGCGGACGGTCACTGGTGGGTCCAAGGTCCGCGGTCGCCGCTTGAATCGAGCGACATCCAAGTGACAGCGGTTTCGATGCGCGCGATCCAGGCTTATTCTCCGAAAGCGCGGCGCGCCGAGTACGAGAGAAGAGCTCAGCTCGCTGCCGGCTGGCTGGTAAAAGCTGAGGCTCGGACCAACGAGGATCGGACGTTTCAGCTACTGGGGCTGCGCTGGGCCAAAGCCAGCAAGGAGACCATCCGGAAGGCGGCAGGGGAATTGCTGGCGGAGCAGCGGGCGGATGGCGGTTGGGCGCAGATCCGGTCGCTGGCGAGTGACGCCTATGCCACCGGGCAGGCATTAGTTGCGCTACACGAAAGCGGCGCCGTGGCGGTGACAGATGCGGCGTACCAGCGCGGCGCCCGGTTTCTGTTGAACACCCAGCTCGAAGATGGATCGTGGTATGTGAAGAGCCGTTCTCTGGCGTTTCAACCGTACTTCGAAAGCGACTTTCCTCATGGTCACGACCAGTGGATTTCCGCCGCGGCAACCAATTGGGCTGTGATGGCACTGGCCCCAGCCGCCCGGTGACGATAGCTTGTTCGTTTACGCAAGCCTCAAGCCGCTCGCCTATGGCCAAGATATTTTCCGCTAACTGGACTCTTTATGCGCTATTCGATAGAGGGGTTCGCAACGGGTGTAATCCACAACGGACGTCCGCTCTTCGCGTCGACAGCGACAAGCTTTGCGTTACGTGTCGTCAGTGATGCAAATCAGCAGGCGCGCACCACCAGCTACAACCGGACCTCTGAGCGCTTGGCTTCGTGGGAGCCGCCTGCTTGCGTACCAAGGCGGCGAGCCCATGTCGGCGATACTCGGAAACCAGGCGGTGGGCCGTGCGGTAGGGAATCCCGGCAGCCTTGGCGACGGAGATCAGAGACTCATTCTGTTCGAGGTGCGGCTGGAGTAACCGGAAGCGCTCCATGGCCAGCTTGCGTGCCCCTTGTGAGAGTCCGGCCAACTCGTCCATGCCGACCAGTATGCCAAATAAAGTTGACGCCCCTATGCCCACTAATTCTGAAAGCTACAGCCGCGGCTGTTGGCAAAGCCGGCTCGGCGCAACAACGCCGATAACATATATTATGTAAACTTTTATGGGTTGCCCACCGGTTCCAGTAGCTGAGGAACCCGGAATGCCTCCGCTTCGTGACCCCGGGGTTCGTCAGGATTTCGGCAAACTCCGCGAATCGCTTTCCCAATACTCCATCTCTTATCACGGAGTGCCCAAGAGCAAGCGCGCGCTGGAGAACCGAGTAATAATTGGGCAGCGTCATAATCACTTCCTGCCCAAGCAGTTCTTCCATCTGATACCGGTTCATCTGGGCAAGCGCATTCGTGCGGTTGACTACCAGTGCCAGTCGTTCCTCCAAACCTTGTTCCTTGAGCAGGTTTATAGAACGTACCGCCATATGGACCGATGCGATCTCGGGTGATGCCACCAGCAGGATCCGATTCGCCGCCCGCAACGCCTCCCTCGAGGCACCCTCGGCGGCGCCCGGCAGGTCAATGCAAACAAAACTGTAGTTCCGCCGCGCGTAACGTATGAGAGCAGCGAGCCCCGCGGCCGCCGGCATCCGGTCCGGATCCGGCTTCCCTGCCCGCAGGACATCCAACCGTCCCGACTTAGAGATCAACCGCTCCCAGATGACTGCATTCATTTGATCCCCATATTCCGCCGCGTCCCGCACCGAATAGCCGGCTTCGAGATGGAGCATGAAATCGAGGGTGCCGCCGCAGAGGTCGAATTCCAGCAGTGCCACTTTTGCACCCGGTCGTGCCGCAAGCGCCATCGCGGTATTCAGACACACCGTGGTTGCCCCCACTCCCGGCTTCGACGGCAGGAAGCAGAATACGTTTCCAGTGGGCTCAGACGCGACAAGGCGCTTCTCGCATGTCTGCCGTAAGCGGTTCAATGCTTCGCGAGTCTCATCCACCGTTAAGGGCGGCGCGAGAAACTCCCGCATGCCGGCTTGCATCGCGGTGAGCATGCTCTCCGCTTCCAACTGTTTCCCGATGGCCACAAACTGAATCTCGGGATCATGTTGCGAGGCCTCTTTCGCCGCCTCCAGAGCGCGCGGTATGTCGGCGATGTCTATAAAAATGACAGAGGGTCGATGAACGTTTAACAAAGATCGCATCTCACGGCGGTTCGGATAGTGACGCCGGTCGTGGCGGGCCAATTCGAATGCCGGAATGCGGGAAAGAACCTTCTCCAACTCCGCCTGCAGCGTCGAGTCCGGCGTAATGAGAATACCTGTAAAAGCGCTCATGCTCTCAGCATGCCCGGCGGCGGCGAATGGCTCAATGAGACGGTGGTACTTTTTCCAATCCTAGCGGGGTACTAAGCAGTGCCGCCGCTGGTACATTACTGGCGTACGCAGAAGAGTGTGTTCTGCCCGCGCAGGTACATCGAGCCATCAAGAATCACAGGACTGGCGATGAACATCTGATCGCTGAACGAGTTCACCGCCAGCACTTCGAATTTCTCCCCCATCTTCACCACGATTACGTCACCTTCCTCGCTGGCGAGGTATAGCTTGCCATTGGCCGCCACCGGCGACGCTTTGAAATTATAGGGCTTCGGCAGACGCTGCTGAAGGTAGTAGGGTTGCCCGCTGGTGGCGTTCAAACAACTCAACATGCCGCTATCCGAGATGAAGTACAGCTTGTTGTCATGGAGCACGGGGGAGGCGGTGTAGGAGTTGCCGCGCTGATGCGTCCACAGAATGTTCGCCGACCCGGTCAGATCGCCGGTACCACCGAGTTTGATTGCCATCAAATTGGGGCTGCGATGACCACTCATTACATAAACAATGTCTTTTTGAATGACCGGAGCGGGAATGACGTTGGTCCCGAGTCCACCGCATTCCCAAATCAACTTTCCATTACGTAAATCATAGGCGCGGACCTTATTGGAGGCGGCGGTCACCACTTGTTTCGTTCCACCATGGCTCACCACGAGCGGCTGAGCCCATGAACTTGGCTCGTCGCGATCGGCGCGCCAAAGTTGTTTGCCGGTCGTTTTATCCAGCGCAAGAAAGTGCGAGCCTTCCTCCTGATCGAAATTTAGAAGCAGAATATCGTCATGGATCACGGGCGCCGCGCCTTCGCCGAACTGCAAACGCATCTTCATGGGCGCGAATTCCTTTTTCCACTTCATATTCCCGGCCAGATCATAGGCAAACAGTCCGCGCGAGCCAAAAAAGGCGTATACATTTTTGCCGTCGGTGACCGGACTGTTGGACGCAAAACTGCCATACCGGGCGTGATAGCCTTCGTGAGGAGCGGCGGTCTTTGCCGTACGTTCCCACAGAATCTTCCCCGTCTTCCGGTCAAGGCACATCAGCACAAACCTGTATTCCATCCCCATCCCTGCGCCGCCGCTGGGTCCGCCCCGTCTCCCACCTCCGGCGGCGGGTTCCGCAGTTACGGCCTCCCTGGTGGAAACCGCCGTCGTAAGTAAAATTTTTTCTCCATAAATCACCGGAGTGGAGTGGCCTCTTCCCGGGATGCTGGCTTTCCAGGCGATATTCCGGGTATCGCTGAAGTCAGACGGAGCATCCCCCTCAGCGACGCCATTGTTGTTGGGTCCTCGCCATTGAGGCCAGTCGGAGGCGGCGGCGTAGCTGGTAGACATCGAGAGAAAGATAATCAGGCGGAGCATAGAACTCATCTTGCCTGAATGCATCTGGAGAAATCCACTCGGGTTCCGGCTGGCTAGTACCCGGGGCGCGTGGAAGCGGGCACAGTTAGTCCCTTTTTCCTATCGAAACGAACAAAATACGTATGTTACACTTCGTTTGACCGACTACTGGAGTCTTTCCACTATGATCACTCGCTTCACCAGGTGGGTCGCCACGCTCACTTTGCTTACCATTCCGGCATTTGCCGCGAATGAAAAGAATTCTACCTATCTCGCGTTGGGAGATTCTATCTCTTATGGATTTAATCCCGTTTTGCTATTGTCCCAGCCTTCGGGACTTAGCGAAGCAAGCTTTGTTGGCTACCCCGAAATCGCGGCGCAAGCCTTAAATTTAATGCAACCCCGAAAGTTGGCCAGCACTTCCCTGGTGAACGCTTCGTGTCCCGGGGAAACGAGTGCAAGTTTTCTAGATACCTCTGCTCGCGACAACGGCTGCAACCAGCCGCATATAGGCCCGAGTGGTCCGGAGGGACCCCCATTCAAGTATTCCGGCCTCATGCATACCAGCTACAACGGCTCACAGATAAATTTCGCCCTGTCTCAGCTTCGCAGCAACAAGAGCATAGATTTAGTAACCCTCAGCATTGGCGGGAACGATCTTCTACTGGTAATGCAGGACTGCCAGGCTCAAACCACACTGCCGTTCGACGTCTGTGTGGGTGGAAGGCTGCCTTCGGTCTTGGGAGATTTTGCTAGAAATCTGAGCACGATTCTGACCTCCATCCGCAACAATTACTCGGGCAAAGTCGTCGTCGTGAATATTTACTCCCCGAGCCCCAATCCGCTTTTCGTGTATGCGGTGCAGCAACTCAATGGGGTGATCCAGCAAGTAAGCGCGCCGCCGGTGAAGATCGCGGATGCGTTCCAGGCGTTTCAGAACTTCGGGCCTGACCCATGCCCGGTGCTCGTGATTCCCATCTCCCCAACATCATGCGATGTGCATCCTTCGCTAATTGGACAAGGTGTTCTGGCCGCCACGGTCCTGTCGCAAATCAAACCCTAGCCCTTATTGGCTATCGCGCCACCTCGACGATTTCTAGCAGCGCCTCGCGGTAGAAATCGTCTGAGGCGTGGCGCACCGCTCGCTCCTGGTGGTCGGGATAGGCCAGATGCTCCAGTTCATGCAGCAGCACGGCGAGCAACCCGGTCCGGAAGTGCGCCTCCTCGAAAGCCTCCGCTCGCATCGTAGTCAGGGGATGGGGGCGCCATTCGCGAATCGCCTCCCAGGCCAGATCGATTTCACCCGCTTCACTCCCCATGTCCGCCGCCAGTCTCCTGGTGAGCCTCGACTCGGTTCCCCTCATATGATGATGGCCCAGACAGGTGCACACGTTGTGCGCGCGTAGCAGCACGACAATGATTGCCGGCAGCCGTTCGAGCGTCGGCAGATACGGCTTTGCCGCTGTCAGCGAGGGCAGCGTATACAGCCAGGCTTCCCGTAGCTCCTCCGCTACCGCGGCATCGCGTCCCGGATAACTCAGCAGGAGGAGAGGCCAGCGCTCCGGACCGCGAATAAGCATCTGCTCCCGCCGCCGTAACTGTTCCAGCCAGCTTTTGATCAGGCCGGACGAATGAATTCTTCCCCGAACAGACTTTCTCATGGCCCTGTCTGATATTCTCAGAATATAGACGCAGCCCGTCTGATATGCGATACGCTCCCCGTCCTCCCGGTTCTACCAGCAGTGAGTACTTCCCATCGGCAGTGAAATGGCTGCTGATCAGCAATACTGCTTTGTTCCTGCTGTACTTCTTCGCCGTGCGCGCAGGCCTCGGCTCCCTCTTTCATCCCTTCGGGCTCGTTCCCGGAGCGGTGCTGGGATCCTTTGCCCTCTGGCAACTGGTCAGCTACATGTTCCTCCACGATCCTTACAGCTTTGGGCACATTTTGTTCAACATGCTCACGCTGTGGATGTTTGGAGCGGACCTCGAGCGCACCTGGGGCCGCCGCGCGTTTCTCAAGTACTATTTCCTGTGCGGCATCGGTGCCGGCATCTGCGTCGTTTTCGGAAATCTGTTCTTCGGCAGTTTGAATACGCGCACAATCGGAGCTTCCGGAGCCATCTATGGTCTGCTGCTCGCATTCGGTGTCCTCTACCCCGACCGCGTCGTGTTGTTCAGTTTTCTCTTCCCCATCAAAGCGAAATATTTCGTGATGATCATCGGAGCCATCGCGTTCCTCAGCTCCTTCGGTGGAAGCGATGGGGGGGTAAGCCATGTGGCTCATCTCGGCGGCATGGTTTTTGGCTATGCCTATCTCAAGGGTTTTCTGGGCGGCAAGCGAAAGAGCGTAAGTCTCGGGGAAGGGTTCCGGAGGCGGTACCATCAGTGGCGTCTTTACCGCGCGAAGAAAAAGTTTCAGGTTTACATGCGAAAGCAGGGCTCCGACCGCCTGCATTAAGCCTTGATACATCACGCGGCGTGCAATAGTGCACACCAGTTCCATCCGCACCGGTTCCGAGACCTTACTCGCGAAACATCTCACTTCCGTACACTGTCTTACCGTCGAGTAGTGAGGATATACGTTTTATGAACTTTAGGTACGCCACACAAATCGCTTTTATCTGTTTGTTGCCGCAATTATTAATCTCAGCGGAGAAAATCAGTTACCTTGCGCTGGGGGATTCGATTCCATTTGGCTACGATCCGTTGGTAGCACCGGTGGAATCCAACTACAAAGGATATCCCGAGAAAATCACCTTGGAATCCTCGCCGTTGAAGTGGGGCGTAAACCTGGCATGCCCCGGGGAGACCAGCGAAAGCTTCTTCTCCGCGACGGCGCCGGACCGCAATTGCCGCCTCTTCAAATCTCAATTCGGCTTGCACACGCCCTATGCGGGCACACAAATGAGCGAGGCATTGTTTCTCTTGCAGACACAGAAGCATCACGTCAAGGCCGTCACTTTGACGCTCGGAGGCAATGACTTGCTCCTCCTTCAGGAAGCATGTGTGGAGAATCCCGACCCCACGTGCATCTTAAAGGGATTGCCGGGGACAATTGCAACCTTAGGCCAGAACCTCGATACCATCCTGGGACGGTTACGTACCGAGGCGGGATATGACGGCCCGTTGGTCTTGGTGACGTATTACTCGCCGGATTACAATGATCCCCTCCAGACAGCCGGTGTTTCGATGGCCAATGCCGAAATCGCGAGGGTAGCGCGGCGGCACGGAGCGCTGATAGCCGACGGTTTTGGCGTCTTCCTCGCTGCTTCTCTTCCCAGCGGGAGTCCCTGTACCGCCGGGCTGCTGATTCAGCTGCCGGACGGAACATGCGACATGCACCCCTCGCCGCAAGGGCGCGATGTGCTCGCCGCCGCAGTCCTGTCTGTGCTCAAGCAGGACGTGAATGGCAAGGAAGAAGAGCCGGTGCGGCGGGAAGTTCCTCGCGCGAGCGCGCTCAACCTCGTCGCTAATCGTCAGTTTCCGGCACCGGATGCCTCTAACGCCACAAGTCCGGGTAGGCTGATTCTCGTTCCAGCCATCGTTCCATCTGCGCAATCCATCCCGCGCTCGACTTTGGCGCGCGTTGTCAAGGGATTCGACCGGCGCCCGTTTCATTGCTTAAAAGAGCGGCAGACTCCGGCGAAAAATGTAGCGGGTCCCGTAGATTCTGGAGCTCGCGGTAATAATAAATCGCCGAAGGCCGCCGGCGGCGGAACCGAAGCCTCTTTAGAAACTCAATTTCCTCGCGGGTCGCATCTCCGCTCAAGAGCGGATCTTTCAGAAACTGATCGAGCCCTGGTTCGATGACGTATTCGTCCACTTCCACAAACTCAAATCGCTTTTTACCACCCGAAGACCGATGACGGCCGGGCGCAATGCTGATGCTGAAATTCCCGAGGTCGATATCCCACGAATCGATCAACGAATCCAGATAAGGAATCCAGTTTTCTACGGCGGCGTCGAAGACCCCGAGATCCAAAAACTCGGACAGCGCAACGCGGGCCTGATCATCGCTTCGTCCGCTCGCCCGAGCCATGGAATGAAGCCAGTCTTCCCGATCTGACATGTTCCGCGCCACGCCCTGAGCCACCTCCAATAGCTTCTGCGTAACGAGCCGCTCCAGTTCGCCGAATGCGTCCTTTTCAAAAATACGCTCTGCTTCCTCCCGCCTTCCGGAGGCGCACTTGCGCAAAATCAGAGTCCGGGCTTCCTTGAAAAGGGGACGGGGAAGCGCCGCTACTTTTTTCCTTAATTGCTCTCTGCGCTGGAGGTCAGCGAGCCTGGAAAGTTCGCCGCTGGGAAGTTTGAGGAACTCGCCGATCTTCTCATAAATAGCCGTCCGGCCCGAGGAGGGCGGAGCCTTTTTGCGCGCCAGCAATTGAGAAATATAGGACTCGGTGACTTCGGCGGCGCCGGCCAAATCTTTTTGATCCAGGTTGAGATCCTTCAATCGTTGCCGGATCAAGAGTGATACGTCCAAGAAACCCCCTCGATTTATTAACTGAATCAGGTGAATATGCTAGGGTCAGTTTGCCACGCTACACCTTGACTCGCAACCAAAATTAACTGATAATAGTGAATAAGCGGCCATCCGACCGCAGGGAGGTACGTAAATGTTCCATTCTTCGTATTATCTGGCGATCCTGTTTAGCGCGCTCGGGGTGGCGTTGGCTGGGCTGAGTTGGAAGAGAATATCAGCCTTCTCCCTTCCATCGATGACGGTGGCTCGCCTGCCGCTTGACAGGATGCGGCATGCCATTTGATAACCGGGTTCCGCGCCCCTTCACGTCCGGTGCGGTTCAGATGTATGCCCCCGCCACTTCCGGGGTTTACGGCATCTCTAATGCTCGGGAGTGGATCTATATCGGCGGCGCCGAGAACATTCAAGGGGCTCTGTTGACTCATCTTCAAGATCCCGGCGATCCCTTAATGAAATGCGGTCCCACCGGATTCGTGTTCGAGCTTTGCGATCAAGCCACCCGGCCCGCGCGGCAGGACCGGTTGGTGTCCGAATACGGTCCCAGTTGCAATCGGCCTACATCAAGGTATCAGTGATGGCAGGGATGCAATTCATCCTCACCGGCTTCACGCAGGAGAATGGGTTTCGCGTCTTCGCGTTTGAGGGTTCCGGAGACGACCGGGTGCGGATCCGGTTTACGGTTCGGGCTGATCTTGCCTTGATTCGTCGATATGGCATTCGTCTGCAGGAGTTGGCCCTGATGTGCCGGGGAATTCTCGAACGGCGCAATGAAGCGGACGATCTGCGGACTTTGACTTTCACTGAAGAGCAGATGTGCCTGTATGCCAAGAATTGTTCGGCGGCACGCGATGCTGCACAAAAGAGAAAGCCGCCGCGGCGGCCTCAAGGCGAAAATACGGGCGCGGGGTGGAGAGTGCCTCCTCCGCGCTGAGATCCATTGCATAGCAACAAGTGACAAGTATGATTACATCAACCGTGGAAGAAGTAGTGCTCGATGAAAAGATCTGGGATGCGTGGGTTCTGAAAGGCAAGCGCAGCGACCAGGCGACGGGTCGAATCCTAAAGATCATAAGCGCAATCGCTTTCGTGCTGCTCGCCCTCGCTGGCGCCTTCTTTATGGCGACGGCGTAAGAGGAGAGATGTATGGATAAACGATTGACGAAAAGACACAAGCGCCACACTTCCCGCGCGAAACAACACGTGCGACTTTCCGAACCCGATTTGCGGACGCCGGAGCAGGTACGCGCTGACCGTGAGGCAAGCCGTCCCGCGGAACGAACCTAGCGGTGGCGCCGCGCACACTGACGTTTCTATGAGGCATAGGATGCTTTCTGATCCGCGCTGCCCGCATTGCCGGTCTGTCGACTTTCGAGGAGTGGGCGTGCGCAACGCCATCGAGCAAGCCATCCACTGGCTCCTCTTGCCCTATCGCTGCAGCCTTTGCGGCCGCCATTTCTTCCTGTTTCGATGGCGCCATAAAGCACCATCCTATTAACAGAGTCCATACGACTGGATTACGATTGTTTGCGTCTCACAGGGACGGGCCGCGTCTCAAGCTTCAGGAAAATCGCATGCCCGCGAAACTTACCACGCTATCGGGATCGATGTTCCACTGCTCGTAGCGCGCCAGCGTTCCCTGCGCTTGGGGCATGGCTTTCAAAAAGGTATAAAACGGCGCCGATCCACACCATTTCAAATCGTCGTGATTCTCCTGAATCAGTTCCCAGTATCCTTTGGCATCGGAAGTATTGATGCGGTCAATCCGGGCCTGATCCCTGGCGCCGACAGCCAACATTTCGGCTCGATCGGCGCTGGCTGGAAATGGATCGCCATAGCGGCGTCCCATATGAGCCATATCGACTCCGAGACACCAGAAGAGCTTCTTCCCTTCTCTGGCTCCAATCCCGCCCAGCGTTTCGATAAACCGTTTGACGTTCTCATCGTCCTCCGGCATACCACCCTCATACAAGCTGCGCGCATAGGCGCCGCAGAGAATCGGAAGCACTTTGACATGGGGGCCGAACAGATATTGGAGAAAGATCACCTGGAACTCGATGGAATGTTCCACCGCCATGCAATAGTCCTCCATTTTGATCGCCCGAGGAGCCTTGGCTTGCAATTCTTCCACTAAGTGCAAGTCCGGATGAGCATCGCCCCATGGCGTGCGCCAGACTTTTCGGGAAAGACCGAAGCGCTCCGGATGTCCATAATGGGAGGTGCCGAGAATTACGAACGTACGGTCCGCATAGTCTTCCCGGACAAGGCCGGCGTATGCGGCCCGGTAGGACTTCCAGCCTCCTTCCGGACTGACGTGGGGCGCGGCGACGCCGATCAGTTGCGCGGGAGCGGGTTGCACTTGGTCCCCGTCGAGGTAGCGGCGCATGGTATCCGCCAAGGCCGCGGGTTCCTCGGGATAACCGGAGCCGGCGTGCGCCGGCTCGCGGGCGCCGGCTTCGGCAAATGCTTTTTCACGCTGCTCGCGCATCTCCGTGTACACTTCATCTTCCAGAAATCCGGCGTTGCGAAGACTCTGCGTAAGATGCTGCTGCAGCTCGCCCACCTGCAGATCGCCGGTGATCTGAAACAGCGCGCTCCGCAAATCGGTTTCGGCGCGCTGGCCGTCGAAGTACTCGAGCGCTTCCACCAGCACCGGGGGAACGATGAGCGTCATGTCGGAATATTGGAAAGGATCTCGAATGAGCAGTCCGGGACGTTCGGGTACGGGGGATGGCATGAAATCGAGGTTCATTCGCAGGCGCGGCAACGTGTTCGACATGGCCCTTCCATCATAGCCGCAAGGTTGATAGAATCCGAACCTGGTTATGAAGAACAAGGTTGTGCTGCTCGCCGCTGGATTCTGTGCCGTATCCCTCGCGCAGACTCTTTATGCGCCCAAAGGGAAGCCCGCGCAGTATACGTCTCCTCACAAGCCGCACACCCGGATTGCGGACCTCAGGGATAAACATAAAGGGCACAAAATGTGGCGCGAGGTGATCGTGGACGACCAGCATCTGCGCAGTGAGTACATCTTCGCGCCGCCGGGCCATAAGCACCCGAAGGCGCTGCATCCCGATACACGCTCGTGGTGGGTGGTGATGGAAGGTGAGGTGCGGTTTGATATCGAAACGGCCGAACCGTTCCTGGCCAAGGCGGGAGCGATGGTGCAGGCTCCGATGCAGACGTTTTTCTCGTATGAGGTAGTAGGCAACAAGCCGGCGTTGATCTTTGAGACGAATATCGCTCACGCAAAGACTCTGTATGCGGTTCAGAACGAAGCGCCGCGAATGCCGGGCTTCGACTGGATGGCGGTCAGCTTTCCCAACCGTCTCATTGGGAAATGGCTGCATGATAACAAGCCGCATGTGACCTACGATGAGGTGGCGGCGAAATTGGAAAAGGGGGAGTTGAAGGGAACGATTCGCATCGTGGAAGACGATCGCGGAGCTGCCAATTTCATCTATGGATATAACAGTAAGTTGCCGAAGCTCGATCCTAAAAATAAAGGGCATTATCATGCCGAGGGTGCCGAGTATTGGCTGATTCTGTCGGGCCAGATACGCTACCCGATCGAAAAGGTGGGAGTGGTAATCGCGGAGAAGGGAGACGTTGTTTATGTGCCGTCCTCGACGTTTCATGCGCCACGATGGTGGGGGGAAGGACCCTCATGCCGGTTGGCGATGAACGGATTTCCGCAGATATCGCATCTTTTTGAAGCGCACTGAACAGGTGCGAGCCGGGGTATCCGCATTCCATTTCCGCCTGACCACCTCCGGCTTCGCTGTCTCCAAACTCCCGCTTTTCTTCGCCCGCCGTGGTAGGCTGATTCCTTATGTCTGAATTTCGAGATCAAGTGGTTCTCATCACTGGAGCAACGGGAGCGCTGGGGGAGATTGTTACCAGCCAGTTCCTGGATGCCGGTGCTCACGTGGTGGGGGTGGACCTGGATTGGTCCCAACCTCCTGTGAGCCAGCGCGTCCGGCCCATCGTGCTGGACCTGGTGGATCCGGAACAGTGCCGCAGGGCGGTGAACATGACGCTGGAGCAGCACCACCGTATCGATATCCTGCTGCATCTGGTGGGCGGCTACGCGACCGGCACGACCATTGCCGAGACGCCCGACGACGTCTGGCAGAGGATGATGAATATGAACCTCCATTCGACGTTCAATCTCTGCCGGGCCGTGCTGCCGCACATGATGGCCATGAAGCGCGGGCGGATCATCGCGATCGGCGCCAAAGCGGGAGTGGATCCGGTGAGTAAGATGGGAGCGTACCACGTCTCGAAATCGGCGATGCATTCCCTGATCCGCGCCATTGGGCGGGAGTGCAGGGGCAGCGGAGTGACGGCGAACGCGATCCTGCCGAGCATCATTGATACAGTCACCAATCGAACGGCCATGCCCGAGGCGGATTATTCCAAATGGGTAACGCCGCGCGTGATCGCACAACTGATTACGTATCTGGCATCGGAGGCTTCCGCCGACATCAACGGATCCTTGATCCCGATCTACGGTAGAGCTTGAGGCGAAAACCGTCTTTGGTTCGTCCTGATGCAATGCCGGCAATGACGATCTGTGAAGCCGGCCAGCGCCAGATGCAGCCCTCTATGCCGCTGCTGCCGGGTGCGACGCTTCCGGCGCAGGATAGAAACGAACAGTGATAGCATGACTGCAATGTCTTCCACCACGGGCCCGGCGCGCGTTCCCGCCGCCGAGCTTAAAACTAAAGATCCTTACGCGTTTCATACGGAGGACGTGGAGAATCCTCCGCAGACTTTTCGCGGCATGCTGCGCCGTATCGGACCGGGAATCATCCTCTCGGCCTCCATTGTCGGTTCCGGGGAACTGATCGCCACCACGACGCTGGGCGCGGAGGTGGGCTATGTGGCTCTGTGGGTCATCCTGATTAGTTGCGCGATCAAACCGGCTGTCCAATCCGAGTTGGGCCGCTATACGATCGCCACCGGCGAGACCGGCCTGGCGGGGTTCAATGAAGTGCCCGGGCCGCGTCTCAAAGTGAACTGGATCGTCTGGCTTTGGGCGGTGATGGTCCTGGTCACGATGTTCCAGATTGGAGCCATGTTTGGCGGCGTGGCGCAGGTGTTGAATCAACTCATGCCGTCGATCAGCGTGAACATGTGGGTACCGGGACTGGCGCTCATTACGCTCGGGCTTCTGTTGAGCGGTGGTTATGAACGGGTGGAGCGCCTGGCTACGATCAAGGTGGCGCTGTTCACGATGCTCACTTTCCTGTGTGCGTTGATGCTGCTGCGGCAGCCGGAACATTTTAACTGGGCAGTACTGTCGGAAGGCCTGTCCTTCCGGATGCCTCCACAGGGACTCGCCAGTGCGGTGGCCGTGTTTGGGATCACGGGTGTGGGCGCGTCGGAACTATTCATGTACCCCTACTGGTGCGTGGAAAAGGGCTACGCGCGTTATACCGGCCCGCGCGATGGAACGCCCGCCTGGTCACAACGCGCCCATGGCTGGATCGGCGTGATGAATCTGGATATTCTCGCCTCGATGGTGATTTACACGGTGGCGACGGTTGCCTTTTACCTTCTGGGCGCGGGTATCCTGCATTCGCAGGGATTGGTGCCGGCTTCCAAAGACATGATTCCCGTTCTTTCCCGCATGTACACGCAGACGTTGGGCGGCTGGTCGTTGTGGCTATTTTATGCGGGGGCGATTGCCACTCTCTATGGCACGATTTTTGCCGCCACGGCCGCCAACTCGCGAGTGTTTGCGGATATGGCCAGGCTGCTGGGATTTTTCCCCAAGGGGGATTATGACCGCCGCGTAAAATGGCGAAACGGTTTTGTATGGGCGCTTATAGTGATCCCGGTAGGTTTATTTTATTGGTCGCAATCTCCCGTCTGGATGGTGAAACTTGGAGGCATGGCTCAGGCGTCTATGCTACCGGTGATCGCGATTGGAACTCTATACCTGCGATTCAAGCGTATGCCGCATGAAGTTCGTCCTGGGAGATGGATTACGGCAAGCCTGGTTTTTGCTTCGGCGGTGATCGTTCTGGTGATGGCGTATTACGCGGTGTTGACGATCAAATAAGATTTTGCGAAGATTGGCGGCGCAACAAGTCCCGATGTGGTATAAGATACTACAATAACCGCAACCTTAAGAGAGTACGCATTCACGTGTGTACAACGCCCTTCAGGTTAGGCGCTTGCGACTTCGGTCGTGGGCTCCTGTGGCCGGTGAGCATCTTCCTCCGAGTGTTCACCGGCTTTTCCATCCCGAAAGCATCCTGGGACGAGTGAGGCGAAACAAGACGCGAGCGGGAATCCATGGAGCCGCCCACTCCGCCCATCCCGCATCGACGGCCGTTCGAAAGAGGCTGGCGACCTGAAACGGGACCCGCAGTGTGCGCTGGCACTGACTTATGTAATCCAGGCTTCGGCTGCCGGCAGACGCGGCCCTGCCGGCGAGCTTTCCCGTCAGTAAGGCCGAAAGAATGCCGGAGCCGGTGAAAGGATCGATAAAGGACAAGCAGTCGCCGGCCGGATAGGCTTGCGGCGTCTCTCCGAACCGTTGATTGAAAATTAGTGGCCCCGAGGTGAGCCAGGGAAATCGACGGCTCAAGCCCGACAGCCGGCGGCGCAGCGAGGGGTCCCGGTATAAGAAATCATCCACGTTAAACCCCACTTCGCGCATCGCGGCTTCTTCGGCCAACCCACAGACGTTGGTGGCTCCGCCCTCTACCGCATTGACGCCCACGTAACCGCGCCGGCCGATAAAATAGAGCTCCACAGCGTCATTGGCGGGGCCGGTAAAATGGGCCTTGAATCCGAACAGGCGGCGTCCTTTGGGAGCCACGGACTGACGCCCTGTTGCGATGATGGCGCCGGCGGAGATTGCACCTTTTTCACGCCGCACCACGGCTCCCATCGCCGCTACTCTCCTCAGGAGGATGTCGTCGAGAGCATAGCGGCTCAAACCGAAAGCCGCTTCCGGCAGCTTGCCGTGCTTTTCCCTTCCCTTGAAGCTGAGCAGCATGCGGCGGATCGGCGGCGCTCTCAGCGCGCCCACGGCTGCGGCGATGCCCATTTCCTCCAGCAGGCGCATCGTTTCGGGGGACATGAATTCGCCGCACACTTTGTGCCGCGGGAAGAGACTCTTCTCGAAAATCTCGACCGCAGTCCCATCGGAAAGAGCTTGAATGGCGGCAGCGCAGCCGGCGGGCCCGGCTCCCAACACACGCACCACGCTACACCGCTGTCCCATACAATTAGAGTTTATGCCCTCCGAACCAGAAGAGTTTTACCGCATTCAAAAGCTGCCGCCTTATGTCTTCGCGGTCACCAATGAAATGAAGGCGAGGCTTCGCGCGGCGCAGCAGGATGTCGTCGATTTCGGTATGGGGAATCCCGATGGGGCCACGCCGAAGGTAATTGTACAGAAAATGGTGGAGGCTGCCAGGAATCCGAAGAATCACCGCTATTCGATGTCGCGCGGGCTGCCGAATCTGCGCCATGAGATCTGCAAACGGTACGAGCGCAATTATGGCGTCAAGCTCGATCCGGAAACGGAAGCGATCAGCACCATCGGGGCGAAGGATGCGCTCGCTCATCTGTTGTTCGCCGTAATCGGACCCGGAGATGCCGTCGTGTCGCCGAATCCGGCATATCCGATTCATCAGTATGGCGTCATTATGGCGGAAGGGCATGCCTGCATGCTGCCGATGCCGACGCCGGCCGAGTTTCTCAACCGTCTGGAGGACCTCTACCGCACTTCCACCCGCAAGCCGCGCATGATCCTCATCAGCTTCCCGCACAATCCCACCACCCACACCGTGGAACTGGACTTTCACCAGGAAATTATCCGGCTGGCGGCGCACCACGGGTCCATGGTGGTGCATGATTTCGCGTATGCGGACCTTTGCTTTGACGGCTATAAAGCTCCCAGTATTCTTCAGGTGGAGGGAGCCAAGGAGCACGCCGTGGAGATCTTCTCCATGTCGAAAAGCTACAACATGGCGGGATGGCGGGTGGGATTCTGTCTGGGAAATCCACGGATGATCAAGGCTCTGGCGCGCATCAAGAGCTATCTGGATTACGGCATTTTTCAACCACTTCAGATCGCCTCGATCATTGCCTTGCGCGAGTGCGAAGAGGAGACGGGGAAGATATGCAACGTTTATCAGAAGCGGCGGGACGTTTTAATTGAAGGCATGCGCCGCGCCGGATGGCCGGTGGAGCCGCCTCGAGGCAGCATGTTTGTGTGGGCCCCGATTCCCGAACGCTTCCGCGAACTGGGATCGCTCGAGTTCTCGAAGCTGCTGCTGGAGAAGGCGCTCACGGCGGTGGCGCCGGGCATCGGCTTTGGGCCTCTCGGCGAGGGTTATGTGCGATTCGCACTGATTGAGAATCATCACCGGACGCGGCAGGCGATGCGCAACGTGAAAAAATTTTTGAACTCGTAACCTCGAGTGAAGCGAGCCCTTTTAAGCCAGATGGGTTTAGCGAGCTGTCAACATCACTGTATGCGAATACTTCTTCAATTCCGCCGCCTGCGCCGACTTTGCCGCAGGTGTGCCAGCGAGAGAGACGGTCCAGAAGGGGGCGAACCGTTTCTCGCCCTCGGAATCCTTTTTTGCCATCGTCACTAACGGGGCGAGGTCTGAAACCGGAGCGCCGTCCAGGAACAGAAAGTGAAGGCTGGTCAACCCCGCCAGCGGCGACAGATCCTTCACCCGGGTCTTCTTCAGATCAAGGGTTCCCAGATTCTTCAATCCGGCGACGGGCTTCAGATCCGATACCGGATTCCCATCGAGATAAAGCGACCACACCCGCGTCAAGCCCTTCACCGGAGCGACGTTGGCAATCTTGTTGTTCGAGAGATACAGCGAGTTCATCTCCACCAGTTTCTCCAGGGGCAGCAGATCGGTAACTTCGTTTCCGGAGAGTTCGAGATACTGAAGCTTCGTCAACCCGGCGAGCGGCGTTATATCCCGAATCTTGTTTCGCGACAACGTGAGCGACTGCAGATTCGTCAAGCCTTTCAGGGGAGTCAGGTCCGTAATGCCGGCATCGGTTAATTCCAGGGAAGCAAGCGCAGTACACTTCTCCAGGCCGGTGAGGTCGCTGATCAGCTTCCCTTTCCCCGAGATGGTGGAAAGATTCTTCACGTCGTCGGCCGTCAACGGCTCCTGATTGTCACGCTTGCCAAACACATAGCTTCTGACGACCGCTTCCAGATTCTTATCGGGAAACAATCCCTCGGCTGCCGAGGCGCAAATGGCGCTGGCGAGCACCAAACACGCGATCTTCCGTCGCATGGCTCCTTTAACCTCCTAATTTGATGTTACTCGGTACGGTTCATCGTGCGGATCTGAAAAAAAGGCTTGTCCTTCTCCGCCGGATCCTGCACGAAGTCTTCTTTTATTTTTCCAGGTTCATAGCCGCGCCACAACCAGATCAGTTCCTCGCCAAGTTCCACATTTCCGCCATTGCGGGAATGCGTCCCGTTCCCAAAACTCGCATGGAAATCATACCCCTGGATCTTCAGCGAATTGACGAGCGCGAGGTTGGTGGCGGGCCAGGAACCATGTTCGTTTTCCAGATCGCGGGTGCCTTCCTGCATCCAGATCCGGATATTTTTCTTCGGGGATTTGCGGATCAGGTAGGGGAAGATGTGCCCGCCATCTTTCTGCGTGAGGCCGTCCTCGGTGCGCTGGGGCCACTGGATGCTGGTAAAACTACCGATGCGCAACAGGACGCGGCTGAAGTCGTCCGTGCGCCACCAGGCGGCGTTCAGTGCGCAAATGGCTCCTGAGGAATCCCCCGCGATGGCCCGGCTGTAGCCATCTTTTCGCAGATTGTAGCTCTTGCTCACTTCCGGCAGAATCTCGTCCAGTACGTAGCGGGCAAAACGGTCGTCGACCGAATCATACTGAATGCTTCGCAATCGCTCTTTGCCCTTCCACCCTGGAGAAACCAGCACCTGGATCATGACCGGGATCTTTTTCTCGGCGGTGAGGTTGTCCCAGACATTCTGCGCCCGGGAGCCGGTATCGCGGTCGATGTGGACCTCGCCATCGGTCCAAAACATTACCGCCGCCGGAGTATCCGGGCGGTATTGCGCGGGGGCGTAGACCCAATAATCCGCCACCATGCCGTCATAGATTCTGCTGGTATGGCTGAGCTTCGCTGTCAACGTCCCTTTCGGAACGCCGGGCTTGAGGTAGTGATATTCGCTGTAGGCCATCACATCGGTGCGGCCGCCGAAGGGCTTGCCATCGACGATGTAGTGGAAGTTGTGGGTACGGCTGGTGGGGAGCTTTGCAGAAGCAGTCCAACGATTGGCGGCGCCGCGGAGCTTAGCCATCCTGGGCCCCGGTTCGTCGTTGATCATCAGACGTGGCTGGCTTGGGGCGTCGACCGCGAAGAGAAAGTCCGGGCCTTTTGCCCAGTACGCGGTGCCCTTGGAGATCTCATCCGGTTTGCCGTTAGTCTCAAGGGCCCTGGAAAGCTCTGACGGGCCTTTTCTCGCGGCAGTCAGCACGTCTTCCGCCCAGAGTACGGAGTAGATACTTAGCAATAGTCCGATGCACTTCATCTGGGTGCGAGAACGCGGCTCGGTTTCGGCCGGACGGTCACTGGAAACGGGCGCGCGGCGGATTGGGTGCTGATGGCGATCTCGTCCTCGGCCGGGTTCTTCACGGGAATTGTAACAATGTTGCTCACGTAGATGTCCTGGGCGATGGTGAGCTGGGTCGTAGGATTAGTCGGAATATCAGAGTTGAGTTCGAGGTGGATTTCGTAGATTCCAACGAGGCCCTGAGCCAACCCGGCGAACAGCACGTTCGCGGTCTTACCGGCGGCCAGCGCGGAGACGAACTCATTCACGCGGTTCAATCTCGGCTCCACGTAGCGGAAACCAGTGGCAAGTCCGGCAGTCGCGTCGGAATTGACCAGACCGAGGCCGGTGCCCAGAACGACAATGGTCTCCCCGGGCCGCGCCGGATTCTGCGGCGTAACGCGGGCGCCGGCCTGATTGGCGCAGCACAGTTGGGAGTTGGTAGCGGTGAGAATGACTTGCGCGCTCTCATTCGCCCGGCTCGAAAACCGGATCCCGTTTCCTTCCGGGCCGGCAACCTTCGCTTTGAGCCGGATGCGCGTGAAAACGCCCGCCGCCTCGGCGATCACTTTTTCATCGCCATTGGCATTGATCAAATCGACGAGGCGGTCGCGAATCGTCTCCAGCGTATCACCGGCGACGACGGTGTAGGTGTACTCGCGATCTTCAATTACTACGGTGGCCGTGTCCCCTGCCTTGGCCGAGCCATCCACCGAGACGGTGCCGGTGGCGGAGCTGCTGTAGTGATTGATTATGCCCGGTCTTGGATCGAGCCCGTCTTCGGCCAGAATTCCCGGATTCTGCGGGATGATCGGAACCGCGACGGCAGCCGTGTTCACGATGCGGCCGTTGGCCCGCCGGATGCGAACCCAGGCGCTGATGCTATTGGCGTCATTGACATCCCAGGGCACCTGAGCACGGATTTCGGTGGGCGACACCATGAGAAGCGGCGCGCGGATCCCGTCGAAGTAAACCTGTACACCTCCCAGTTCGCGAGGGAGTGGATTGATGTCGACGGGAGCAGAAAGCGTCGTGTCCGCCAGGTTCTCGCCGAGAATGGTCACGAGAGTACCGGGAGCTATTTTGGCGGCATCCTGGCCACCGCTGAGAGTTGCGCCGCTGGTGGCGGCGGATATGACGGCGGCATCCGAGAGCGTCACTGCGATCGCTACGCTGTTACCGCCTTCGCCGCCCTGACGAGCGGTGAGCACGATCGTGTTGAACGTGGCGTTAGGCGTAGCCAGCACCTGGGCGTCGCCGCCGCCGGCATTGATCAACGCCGCCAGCGTCACGACGACATTCGCAAAAGTGTCGTCCTTAATGATTTTGTACTTATAGTCCCGCTTCACCGGCTCCACGCCGGCGGTGCCGATGGATATGGTAATCTCATCGTTCTCTTTAATGGTGCCGGAGAAGCTGATACTGCCGACTGCGAACACATCGCGGCTGAAAAGATTGCGGATGCCGCTGTAGGGGACCACGGTCTCGCCGGGCGTAAAGATCATGACGCGGCGGCGGAACGGGTCACTGACAAAAAGGTTGACGCCGTCGGATGCGAGCGCCAGCGGCGTCGCCACCGAATCGGAGCTTCCACGTCCCAGGGGATTGGCGCTGTCGGAAACCTGATTGAGATGGCTGGCAATCTGACCGACGATGACATCGGCTTTCTGACCATTTTGTGTAGGAATTTGATTAAAGACCAGGACGCGGTCATTTCCCCCGTCGGCCACAAACAAACGCGTGCCATCGGAAAGAGCGAACCGTGGAAAGTCGACGGTGGCGTGACAGGAAACGGCGTAGAACTCGTTTCCGTTCGCATTCTTCTTGAGCGTTTCCGGACAAAGCGCCTTGGTGTTATTGGAAAGGCCGGTTACAAAGTCGGGCTGGCCCACCACAACGTCGGCGGGAGCCTGGTTCGAGTCCGGGATGCTGTTCCAGATGAGGACCCTTGCGTGTCCCAGGTCGGTAACGAAAAGTTTCCGGCCGTCCGTGGTCACGGAGACCGGTGTCAGCAGGTTGTTGGCCTTGGGCTCAAAGCTCTGCGTGCGGAGATCCTGGGTGGTGAACGTGGTGAAATTCGGCTGGCCTAAGACGACATCCGCATTCTGGAAATTTGAGGTGGGCATGCTGCGCCAGATAAGAATACGGTTATTGATGGAGTCCGCCACGTAAAGGCGATTGT
>DATLCW010000179.1:0-8190 GCA_035526195.1 Bryobacteraceae bacterium | reverse complement strand
ATTGCGATCCGATATCCTGTTGCCGTCCGGCGCGGTAGTATGCCTGCGGCGGCTGGAGAAACGACAGAGCAAGGAGATTGGCTTCCGTCTCGCCATAGGCGTGGCGCCAGCGTGCCAGCAGCCATGCGGGGGCTGACAGCGCGGTAGCTTGGTCCGGAAAGACGTTTGGAGTTCTCTTTGGCTTTCTCAGAATGGCGTTCACCACGCCCGCCGCGGAGCGCTTTCGAGCCATTTTGACCAGTTCGACGCTTTCAGAGACGGCGGCGTGGGGGGGGATTCGATCCAGATGGAGGAGTTGGTAAAGGCCCATGCGGAGGGCGATGCGCACTTCCGGATCGAGCTTGGGGCGGTCGATCAGGTGGTCCAGTTGCGACTGATAGCGGAGGGCGCCAAACACAATTTCCGAGGCCAGGCCCGCATCCCTGGGATCGAGATCCACGCTCGCGGAGCGTAATAGATCCGATGCCCAGGCACCCGCCTCAACCCTCAGGAGGATATGAAACGCGATTCTGCGCGCCGCCGAGATGGCCATTCCTTCTATAATAGGGTCTTGGACCTAGAGAAAACGTTGCTTAGAAAGATGGGGGAAGCGATCGGCCGTTTCCGTATGATCCGGAACGGGGACCGGGTGGCGGTGGCGCTATCGGGCGGCAAGGATTCGATGACGATGCTTCAGGCGCTGCTGTTATTGCAAAAGCGCGCTCCAATAGACTTTACGGTTTGCGCCTTTACGGTGGAGCAAGGAAAGTTTTTGCGGCCGATTGAGCCGCTGGGGCAATGGCTGCTGGAGCGTGGGATCGCCTGGACCTATGTCCAGGATCGCCCTTCGCTGCGTCTTCTCGATGAGCAACCGGATCACGGCTGCGATTTATGCAGCAGATTTCGGCGCCGGGCCGTGTATGAGATTGCCCGCGGGTTGGGGGCGAATGTAGTGGCATTCGGACATACGGCGGATGATTTTTGCGAGTCTTTCATGCGCAACGCTCTGTTTACCGGCAGGTTGAGCGCGCTGCCGCCTGTAACTTATTCCAAACAGAAGGAATTTCGGCTGATCCGGCCGCTGGTTTACGTGACAGAGGATGTGACGAGGCGGTATGCGGAGTATTTAGGGGCGCCGGTGATTCCATGCGGATGCTCGCAGCGAACGGGAACGGTGCGTCGCAGTCTTCGCGATTTTTTCGCCGAGCTGGAACAGGATTATCCGCATCTAAAGGAGAACATGCTCTCGGCGATGGGAAACATCCAACCCGAACGGCTCTTGGATACACGGTATCTGAACGCCGATGTCCCGGAGGAGCTTTTTGCGGGTTCGGTGCATTTCCCGATTGTGACCGAATCGTAATCAAGTTGAGGTTGACCTGACATGTGGCGAGTGAGACACTGGGTCTTCCGCTGTCTTCCTACTCTATGTCCCAAGTCTTTGAGGCCCTATGAGGTTTCTCCCGCGAGAAGAGAAGTTCTTCCATTATTTTCTTGGCCAGGTCCATTTGATTCATGAGGCCGCGGTATTGATGGTGCAAGGCGCCAGAGACGGCATGGAAGAAGCGGCGCTGAAGATCACCCAGCTCGAAAAAGACGGCGACGATCTGATTCATGAGATTTTGGAGAAATTGAACGCGACGTTCATCACCCCTCTCGATCCGGAGGACATTCACTCCATCGCATCTCATTTGGACGATGTGCTGGATGGAATTGAAGAGGCCGCCTATAAGATGGTGGCTTATAAGGTCAAGCCGGTGCCGATGGCCGCGCTGCAGATGTGCGAAATCATCGAATCCTGCGCAAAGACACTGGTATTGGGGTTTGAAGCGCTGAGCCAGAACCGGTCGCTGCTGGAGCATTGCATTGAGATCAACCGGCTCGAAGAGCATGCGGACCATGTCGCAAGGAATGCGGTGGCGGATCTTTTCGAACAAGAGAAGGATGCCATCCGGCTGATCAAGCTGAAAGAACTCTATGAACTGCTGGAAATCACAACTGACTATTGCGAGGACGTGGCCGACGCCCTGCAGAGTGTGGTAGTGAAGAACAGCTAACTGCGCAGGACCGCATGCACGACTCGCTGCTGCTCGTTATCGTCATCGTTCTGGTCGCGCTCATTTTTGATTTCATCAACGGGTTTCACGATGCCGCCAATTCGGTGGCTACCATTGTCGCTACCCGCGTACTGACTCCCGTGCAGGCCGTGGTATGGGCGGCATTTTTCAAGTTCATCGCGGCGTTCTTCTTTCATACGGGCGTCGCCGGCACGGTAGGCAAGGGAATGGTGGATCTGTCGATGATTACGTCAAACGTCATCCTCGCGGGTTTGATCGGCGCCATCGTATGGGATTTGATGACCTGGTGGTGGGGATTACCTACCAGTTCCTCTCATGCTTTGTTCGGAGGCTATGCGGGGGCGGCGATCGCGGCGGCGGGCTTCAAGGCGATTATCCTCTCGGGGTGGACGAAGATTCTGATTTTTATCGTGGTAGCTCCGGTACTCGGCATGGTGCTGGCGTATGTTCTGATGATTGGAATTCACTGGCTGTTTCGCGAATCGACGCCTCGCATGATGGACGTACATTTCCGGCGGCTGCAGTTGGTATCGGCGGCCGTTTTCAGCTATTCGCATGGCAGCAATGACGCTCAGAAGACGATGGGCATCATCACCGGCGTGCTGGTGACGTCGGGATACCTGAAGACGTTCGAGGTGCCGGTGTGGGTGATCATCGCGGCGCATGCGGCGATCGCATTAGGCACGATGAGCGGCGGCTGGCACATCATCCGCACCATGGGGACGCGGCTAACCCGGTTAAAGCCGCGCGGCGGTTTTTGCGCAGAGACGGCCGCGGCATTTTCGATTTTGCTTTCCACCTATCTTCACCAGCCTGTATCCACGACACATGTGATTGCAGGCGCGATCGCCGGCGTTGGATCGATCACGCGGCCGAAGGCGGTTCGCTGGCGCATTGCGAAGAGCATCTTATGGGCATGGTTAATGACAATTCCCGCGTCCGCGGCGGTCGGCTGGCTCTCCCACCACGTGATTCACTTCCTCTTCGGGAAGTAGCAAAGCTAGCGGGGCACCATCAAGCACGCCCAGCCATCCATCAGCGTTTTCGCGGATTCCGGCGGGACGTGGGGAATTTCGCCGCCGGGGAAACCGGAGAGTAGGATCGTTCCACCGGGCTTGCAGATTCGCCAAAGGTCGGGGAAGAGCTGCTCAGCCACCATGGAACCGATGTTCACAATGATCACGTCAAAGCTGGCATCGCGCACGCACTCCACAGATCCGGTAAAGACAACAGGAGTTGCTAGCTTGTTGGCAGCCAGCACGGCGGAATCATGGTCAATGTCGCATCCGGCGATCCGTGCGGCGCCTAACAAACGCGCTGCCATTAGCAGGATTCCGGAACCGGCTCCAACATCAAGGACGCTATCTCCCGGCCGGACGCACTTTTCCAGGGCCTGAAGACACAAACGGGTGCAGGGATGCGCCCCGCTGCCGCAGGCCATTCCCATCTGATACTCAAGGCGCACGCGGCCGGGAGGCGGGTCGTCCACATGCCAATCGGGCACCAGCCAAAACCGTTCTCCCACGGGGAGCGGCTGCCAGTGACTCCGGGATTCCGCGACGTAATCGCGGTTGGTGTGCCGGCGCAACACCGGGAATCGGGAGGCGAATGCGGCGATGACCACGCGGGCATCTTCGATGGTCTCAAAGAAGGCTTCCAGATGGCCGTGGTTTTCGATGACGCCCGTGGTACCAAGCTCGTACAGGCCGGCGATCAGATCGTCTACTTCATCCGCTCCGCAGGTCAGAACGACAGAAACCACGTTTAACCCTGCACGCGTTTCTCTTTGCCAGTCCAGAACTTCTCTTTCAGGATCAGCTTGCGGATTTTACCCGTTCCGGTTTTGGGCAGCGGATCTTCGCGGAATTCGATGATTCTTGGGAGCTTGAAGCGGCCCAGGAGGCCGGTGAGAAATTCCATCAATTCTTCGCTAGATAGGACCGAGCCCGGTTTGAGCACGACTATGGCGGCAGGCACTTCGCCCCATCGTTCGTCGGGAGCGGGCACTACCGCGCACTCATCCACAGCGGGATGGGACGAGATGGCTTTCTCGACTTCAATGGAAGAGATGTTTTCGCCTCCGCTGATGATGATCTCCTTCTTGCGGTCGACAATCTGGATGTAGCCCTCTTCATCCCAGGTGCCCATGTCGCCAGTGTGGATCCAACCGTTCTCTATGGTCATGGCGGTGGCATCGGGGTCTTTGAAATAGCCCGCCATCAGGTGGTCGCCGCGGGCTATGACTTCTCCAATGGTCTGTGCGTCGCGGGGGACTGGATGCATGTTGACGTCCACGACGCGGATTTCCATGCCGGGCACCGCCCAGCCGGCCATGGCGTGGCGGCGATGGCGCTCCTCAGCGTTTGACTCATCGACAGTTCCCTTATTCCGCGCGGTGGTCAGTACGGGAGCGGTTTCCGTCATTCCGTAACCCGAGATGACTTCGCAATGGAAGGCCGCCTCGACGCGCGCCACCAGCGCGGGCGACGCGGCGGCGCCGCCCAGCATGACGCGGCGCATGCTCGAGAGGTCGTACTGCTCGCGGTCCGGAGCGTTCAAGAGCGCGTTCGCCATGGTCGGCACGAGGCTCATTTCGGTGGCTCGATGCTCTTCAATCAGTCGAAACACGCTGGAAGGTTCAAAGCGGCGCACCATCACCTGCTTCGAGCCGAGCATGGTCGAGGATTGCGGGCGTCCCCAGCCGTTGGCGTGAAAGAGCGGTATGGTATGCAGATCGACAAGATCCTTGGGATCGCCGGCCAGAGTGGCCACGCTCATGGCATGCAGATAGAGCGTGCGATGGGTCAGCATTACGCCTTTCGGCGTACCCGTGCTTCCACTGGTGTAGAAAAGCTCGGCAACCTCGTTCTCATCGAAGTCCATGAAGTCGATAGGATCGGGTGTACCTTGCGTCAGAAGATTTTCATAGGTCAGGTCTGCTCCGGCGGAGTTTTCGTCCAGCGCGACAAACCGCTCGATGCAGGCGCAGGAGGCTTTCAGTTGCTCGACTTGAGGCAGAAAGTCATTTTCGTACAGGAGGAATCGCGCGCCGGAATGATTGAGGATGGCGATGAGTTCCGGCAGAGAAAGGCGGACGTTTAGCGGCATCACGATCGCGCGCATGAGCGGCGCTCCGTAGTAGCCCTCGAGCAATTGATGATTATTGAAGCTGAGAAAGGCGACGCGGTCCCCCGGTTCGATCCCGTTTTTTCGCAGTGCGCCAGCTAACCGGAGCGCGCGCTGCCCGAACTCGCCGTAAGTAAAGGTGCGCGTTCCACAAACAATTCCTACTTTGCGGGCAAACAGGTCCATGGCGCGATAAAGGAAGCGGATCGGTGTAAGAGGTACGTTCATTGGGGCCGTCTCATATGCAACCACACCGTCTGCCGGCTAAGCAAGCTGCACGCGCGCCCAGATGGCTCGGGAATGATGGGATTCTGTTAAAGATTGCACGATACGTTGCAGGGACCCCAGCGTCCTCGAAATTATTCCAAGACCGCGAAAGGCCACCCATCATGGCGATCTCAATCGTTCCGAACTCGGCCGCTGTTACCGTTACCTCCAGACCGGGGGTTAACGCACCCACCGTTAACGCCGCAAGTGTCCGTTTTACCTCTCAGACCATCCAATGTAGCGGCCGGGTCAGCTTCAACGGACTGGCCGCCGACCCCACGGCTGGATGGTTGGTGGGATGGATCCAGGCGCAGTGGATTGAGACGAATTGGGGGTATTATCGCGGCCGGTTGAACAATCATGGCAGCGTGTTCCACCAGAAGGCGCGTCCACCGGCCCGGGCGGGTCAGGCATGTAGGGACACGGTAGGTCCAGTAGGGGACGTCTTCTATTCGACCAGCGCGGGCTTGCGCGCGCCGCTGGCGGGTGGAGTGGCATATCCACAGACCGTTGCGGTGGTGTTTCGCGATACTCCGAGCGAAACCTTTCCCATCACGGTTACCAACACACTAACGGGGCAACCCAACTTTCTGCGTGAGGTGCAGCTGGAATTTCACTTTTGCACGATCCTGGTGGTGCAGGACCCGGCGCTTGCCTTTCATCAGCTGAAGCACCTTTACTGGAATATGCATTGGCAATACCGGTTTACGCCGACGGCATTTCCGCCCGGCCCCGGGACTTTGACGGTGACCCCGATCACGGCCGGCATCGGGGGCAATGTGAGCCGGATTTTCTCCGGTGCAGCCACGGACCGGCGTTTCGCGGGCGTTTTGACGTCGGCGCAGACGAATAGCTGCAACCAGGTGGCCGCAGCCGCGTCAGGTAGTCCGAATGTAAGGGAGTCGCGCGTATGGGACAATTTCGACGTAAGACGGTAAGGCTGCTATTCGGCCAGATGCTTGTATGGACGGCCTGTATGGGAGGCTCTGTGGATGCCAGCGTGACGGTGCGCAATCTGAATCACCCGGGCGAGTTCTCGGTCACCAACAACTCGGCGGCGGATGTGAAACTGCGGCGTAAAGTAATCGTGGAGAAGCAGGAGGCAAGCGGCTGGGCTGCAACGGACGCGGATGTCCGGCTGATCGCGACCTGCGAGGAGAAAGAGAGCGGCGCCTCGCGGTTATTGAAGCGCGGGGAGACGCTGGTGGTGAAGTCGTGGAACGGCTGGAGCTGCGACGGACAGTGTCCGCGGCCCTGCCGGGCTAACATCTATCTGGGGCCGGGAAAGTTCCGGTTTGTGGTGGTGTCGAGCGACGGGAAACAGCGGTTTGAGGGGCAAGCGTTTTCATTGCCCGCGCAGAGTAAATAGCGCGTGCCCGCTGTGGGTTGACGCTGGGTTATGGGTCTCTGAAAAAATCTTGGCGTTGTTTTAGCCGGATTGGCGCATGCAGTGCCGGAGGGACCCATGGCAACAAAAGACATCAAGAACATCGACATCATCGTGAAAAAGCAGCCCACCGGCAGTGGGGGCGGATCGGCTTCGCTCACGGTCGATTATGCGGGATGCCTGCAATTCTCAAGAGCACTGGCCGGAGGCGGCCTGATTGAATCGGTGGCGGGAACCGAAGGCGGTAACGTGACATCGTCGAGCAAGGTCGTGATCAGCAAGAGCGTTTCCAATATCAAGAACAACCTGGAGATCGGCGGCGGGTGCTGCTCCAAGTGCCATATGCTGCGATGCACTTGCAGGCCGCAACTGGTTGATCTGAAACATGTGAAAGTGTTGCGAATCATCACCATCGGGAGCGGGTACTGGAACGTCGAGGTGTCGTATGGATCGGCCGGTACTGCTGTGAGCAGAGCGGTCACGAGCAAAAGCATCGGCGGTTATTAAAGCTACCGCAGGGTCGTTGTAATCCATTTGATATCATCCGAATCAGGAAATGGATACAGCGTCGCGACTGGAATTACTGCTGGAAAGGTCCGCATCAGGCGACCGGGATGCCGAATCTGCTTTACTGGATCTGGTTTACGGGGAGTTGCGGAAGCTGGCCTCATCTCTGATGCGCCGGGAACAACCGGGCCACACGTTGCAAACTTCAGGACTGGTGAACGAGGCTTATCTTCGCCTGGCGGGCCGCGAGACCATTCGCATGGAAAATCGCGGTATGTTCTTCACGTCCGCCGCACGGGCCATGCGCCGTGTTCTCATCGAACATGCGCGGCGAAAGCACACGGCAAAACGGGATGGCGGCGCGCGCGTCGATCTGGACCGCGCGGAAGTGGCTATCGACGGCCGCAATGAGGAACTGCTTGCCATCGACCGCCTGTTGGAAGAGTTGGCCACCTTGGACGCCCGGCAGGCGCAGATTGTCGAGCTGCGATTCTTTGCCGGCCTTACGGTGGAACAGACGGCGGAGGCGATGTCGATTTCGGACCGGACGGTGATCCGGGAGTGGGCGATGGCGCGCGCGTGGTTGAAAGGGGAGCTGGAAAAACGGTGACTCCTTCGACCTATCAACGGGTGAAAGCGATTTTCGGCGATGCGCTGGATATCTCGACCACGGACCGGGTGGCATTCGTACGGCTGCGCGCGGATGGGGATGCAGTGGTAGAGACGGAGGTGCTGCGGCTTTTGGACCTCGAAGGCAAGCCGCTCCAAGCGCTCGATGGGCTTGGCACTCATCGGCAACTGCTGCAGTCGGCAGCTTCTCTGCACGCCTTTTATGCGGGCGAGGTG
>DATLCW010000161.1:0-24499 GCA_035526195.1 Bryobacteraceae bacterium | reverse complement strand
AATCGCCCGTCCATGGAGATTGCCGAAGATCTCGCGGGCCATTTCCACCGCCGCATAAGAGACGCTGACCGCGCTTTGCCCAATCTCCGTCTCCGTGCGTACCCGCTTGGCAACGGAAAATGCCCGGGTAAGTAAAGTGTCCAGGAAGCCATTCAGCGCGCCCGTGGATTTGGCCACCGCATAAGCGTCTTTTAGCTGGCCGAGGATCTGCGGCTCCCCGATCACCATGGAATCCAGGCTGGCCGCCACACGGAACAGGTGCCGGATCGCGTCACGACCATGATAGTGATACAGATGCGGAGTGAGTTGGCGCCGCGACATCTGCTGCGTCTGCTCGAAAAACTGCTCGATGATGGAGGCTGCATCCCCGTCATCCAGAGAAACCGTGATTTCCACGCGATTGCAGGTGGAGAGGATCAGCCCTTCCCGGACGCCGCTGCTTTCCACCAACCGGCTGAGGCACTCCTCAAGCCTGGTGGCGGGAAACGCGAGTTGTTCGCGAACCTCCACCGGGGCCGTGCGGTGATTCAATCCTGTAGTGTGCAGCCTCATCGTTCAAGCAAAATAGACCTCAGCCCGGCGTGGGACGCCCAGGTCAATACAGCGCATCCCATTAGCGCGATCGACAACAGGGCGGCCTTGCGTCCGCGCCACCCCGCCGTATTTCTCAGGAAGACCGCGCCCAGACACAGCGCCCAGGTAATCAGCGCTACGTGAATTCTTGCGTCGCCTACCCATTTCGTGCCGGACTCGATAAACGCCCAGGTGAGACCGGCTACAACGCCCAATGTGATGAATGCGAAGGCAAAAGAAAGCGACTTGGTGGTGATGGAATCGAGCGTGCCAAGCGGAGGTAAACGATCGAAAAGGGCTCCCGGACGCTTGGATTTGAGCTGCCGTTCCCGGATCAGATAGAAAATGGAAGCGCCCGCCGTCAGCAGAAGCGCCGCGTACCCAAACAATACGCTGAGGACGTGTACCATCAGCCAGCCTTCCCTCAAGCGGGGGCTGGTCCAGCCGGCCACGGGAGCCTGCATCGCCCCCACCAGCGTCATCACAAAGATGAGCGGGAACAGGAATACGCTGATCGGCGCAAACTGGTACCGGCGCCAGACAAACAGAAATACGAGCGCAATGAAAAAAGACAGCACCGAGATCGATTGATAAAAATTCGCGATGGGGAACTGGCCTTCCGCCCGGGCCAGCTCGACCAAAGCGACGAGATGGAAAATGACGGCCACCACAAACGTGGCGAGGGCGGGACGTAACAGCGTCGAACGCTTGCCGAGCAGCACCAGAAGTGCGTGCAGCAGCCCGAAGAAATAGAGGGCGGCCGCGGCGCGTAGCCAAAATACGCTGGATTCCTGCATGGAAGGTAGGCTTACTCTTCATTGTACTGGAGCGTGCGCGCGGCAATTTTCTGGCAAAATTGCGTAGCATCGAAAGCAGGGGGAAATTTTACCGATGAAGAATGTAAGTTCCATTCAAGGAAAGAAAGCAATCGTGACCGGCGGGACAAAAGGAATAGGCCGCGCCATTGCGAAAATGCTGCTGGAACAGGGGGTGGCGGTGGCAATCTGCGCCCGATCGCGGGAAGACGTGGATCAGGCGGTTAGAGAACTGAGGGAGGACACTGGCGGGAAGATCACCGGCAGCACGTGTGACGTATCGAATCCGGCGGACATACGAAAGTTTTACGCCTTTGCCGACGATACATTAGCAGGCTTAGACATCCTGGTGAACAATGCCGGTATCGGAGTTTTTCGCAGTGTAGGCGAGATGACGCCGGTTGAGTGGCAGAAGACGATAGACACCAATCTGACCGCGGTGTACCACTTCTGTCATCTGGCAATGGAACGGTTCAAAGTTTCTGGAGGCGGTTTCGTGGTGAACATATCGAGTCTCGCGGGGAAGAACGCGTTTGCCGGCGGCGCGGCCTATAACGCGAGCAAGTTCGGCCTGAATGGATTTACGGAAGCGATGATGCTCGATCACCGGTCGGAGAATGTTCGCTTTTGCACCGTGATGCCCGGCAGTGTGTCGACCAATTTTAGCGGCGTGCCGGACCAAGCGCCGTGGAAGATCCAGCCGGAGGACATCGCCGAAGTGGTACGGACCGTCCTCGAGATGCCGGAACGAACCATGGTGAGCTGCGTCGAGATGCGGCCGTCAAAGCCACGTAAGCAGTAGTAGATGATACAGATCCATACAGAACAAAAAATCGGAGGACTGCGTGCTTAAAGAGTCATTGAGCGGCGGTTGGCGACGATCTCCGGAGCAAATTCCAGACCGGCAGCCGATTGTCAGGCCGGTGGCGAGCGAGGGAGAACGAAAGATGACCAAGTTAAGCATACCGCTGGATGCGTCCCGCACGGGTCGCGACGCGGAAACTCTCGACCGGCGGCTACGGCGGCTGATTGTGGGCCAGAACGAAGCGATCGACCAGATCGTTAATATCTACCAGCTTTATCTTACCGGCATGACGGCTCCCGGACGGCCCATCGGGAACTTCCTGTTCCTGGGACCTACCGGCTCGGGCAAAACACGGATTGTGGAGGCCACCGCCGAGAGTATGCTCGGCAACGGCAGGGCGGTCATTAAGATCGACTGCGCTGAATTTCAGCATAGCCATGAGATTGCAAAGTTGATCGGATCCCCGCCTGGCTATCTCGGGCATCGCGAAACTCATCCGCTGCTCAGCCAGGAAGTTCTCAACCTCTACCACACCGACACCTGCAAGGTGAGCTTTGTACTGTTCGATGAAATTGAGAAGGCCAGCGATTCCTTGTGGAATCTGCTGCTGGGAATGCTGGACAAGGCTACGTTGACGCTCGGCGACAACCGGCGGGTGGATTTCTCCAAGGCGCTGATCTTCATGACCAGCAATCTGGGAGCCAGCGAGATGAACGCGCTGCTTTCTCCGAAGCTTGGCTTCAATGCGATGAACCGGGAAGAAGCGGCGCAGCCTGCGGAAATGGACGACAAGCTGACGGCAAAGATCGCGCGGACAGGCGTGGATGCCGCCCGGCGTAAGTTCACGCCGGAGTTCATGAATCGTATCGATAAGGTGGTGGTGTTTAAGCCCCTCGGGGAACCGCAACTGCGGAAGATCCTCGACATCGAACTGGGAATGGTGCAGCAGCGGGTGTTGAACAACGTAGCGGAGAATCCCTTCGTCTTCACCGCCACCGACGGAGCCAAAGAGTTCCTCCTTGCCGAGGGAACGGACGCCAAATACGGAGCCCGTCATCTGAAGCGGGCCATCGAGAAATTGCTGGTGCAGCCGATGTCCAATCTCATCGCGACCGATCAGATCCGCAAAGGGGATTGGATTCGAGTGGATTTCGAGGCCGCAGAGCGTGAAATGCGATTCTTCAAAGACGCCGAAGGGTTGCCTATGCAGGCCATGGCGGACTTGATGGATCAATCGCTGATCAACTTGAACAATGCGTTGACCAGCGCCGCGGCGGCGGAACCGCCGAAGGTCGTGCAGGCGAAGTCCGGACGCCGCGGATAATCAGGGCGCGGGCTGCGGCCCCGCTTTGAAATTCTTCACTTCTATCTCAATCCGGTCGAGCCTGCGCAACACCGTGCCTACGGCAATCGTTCGTTCATGCTTCAATCGTCTCACCCAGCCGTGGGCCAGATCGAGCGCATAGTCCGCGACATCGGTCAGGTTGACGTCGGGCATACTCTGGCCGGCGGTAACCGCCACTCCGGATTGCGCCAGGATCTGCCGCGTCAGGCCCGCAAACCCGTTCGGATCGAATTCCTGCCGTAAGTGGATCAACGCCTCCTTCTTCTCGCTATCGATTTTTTGAATTGCCAGATTGGTATCGGACGAGATTCGACCGACGTTAATCGGATGCCCTGTAACCATCTTCCCCTGGATCGGTTTTTCGGAATCCAGCGAGAGACCGGAAAGCACGAAAAACAAGCCTGCAGCGTTCATATGATTCACGATGAGCGTCTCGGGCGCCAGCATTTTCGCGGCCTGGACCGCCGGCGCTTTGCGCTTCCCCCCTGCGGCAGGCGCAGCTTCAGGTTGACTGAACTCCTCGCGTCTCCTGGTCACCCTGGCCAGGACATCCAAGTGATTCCGCAGGCTTCTTAACTGTCCGAGGGAGTTCAGTTCAATCTCCAAGTGAATCTCGCGGAGAGCGTTGGCTGAAGCGATATCCGCCGGGGACGGGCTCTGGGGCGAACCCTCGAATGAGGTCTCGCCAGCGACCCAATCCACCACAAATCCGTTCTCGCTCTTATCGATCACGGTGAGAACCACGGGCGTCGCAAAACTGATATTTGCAGCCTTTAGACGATCATCCTCGCGTGCTTTTCTCACCTCCAGAGTGAGTTGGTCCCCTTTTTCAAAGCGTGTGTGGATGTCCAGTATCTCTGCGCGAAGGGACCAGAGCTGCCGGAATCAGGGTTTTCATCAGCGATTCCCGGTGAATAATAGAACGATTCCCGAAAGGATCATTCCTAATCCCACGAACTTGGAACGTGTAAAGGGCTCGCCGAAAAACAGCCGCGACCAGAGCAGAGTCCACACGTAGCCCAACGCAACCATCGGATAGAGTACCGTAAGTTCTCCCTCGCGAACGCCCAGCACGAAAAAATACGACGACAGCAAATAGAGTCCAACTCCGGCGGCTAACCGGTAATTCAAGATGAGCGAACGCAATTGACGGTGCAACCGGCCGGCTCCCGACTTGAGCAACACGGCGGCGAAACTTCCAATAAAGGATGCAAGCAAAACCAGCAGCATCGAAGAGAGAGGAGTCTTCACTTCTTGCCGCCGGTACCGAGAACCGCCACCCCAGCCACGATGATCGAGATCCCCAGCACCTTGGTGACGGAAAGCGCCTCATGGAAAATGAATGTCGAGAGAATTGTCACCCAGACAAAGGTGAGCGAGATTACGGGGTAAAGAATCGATAGCTCGCCATCGCGCAGCGCCAGCACCAACAGCGCGGTGAAAATTCCGTATAGCGCGTAGCCGCCCAGCAGATACACATTGGTGATCATGCCGAGCACGCCTGCGCTTTGTAGTGTGCTTGCTCCAGTCTTGATGAGGATCTGGGCCGCGGCTCCGAAGATGGTGCAACCGGAGACTAGCAGAATGGACTGACCCTTGCTGAAACGGTAGGACTTTCGGGGGCTGGCTGTGGCGGACTCTGGCAACAAGACTCCTTATGTTTCCTCATGATAACCGATCGGACCCGATCAGAAGTACGTCAGCGGTAGCGGACGCGCTCCAGAAACAAGCCGGCCGCGGGGGCGGTCCATTCGGATACTTTCAGACGCGGATCGCATTTCGCGTTTAGGAGCTTCTCGAAGTCTTCGACGGCAATGTCGCCTTTCCCCAGTTTCACCAACACGCCGACAATCCGTCGCACCATGCGCCACACAAAGTGCGAAGCTTCGATCCGGAACAAAATCAGGTCCTCGTGTTTTTCGATTTCCGCCATCTCCACCACCACGATCGGGGAGTCATCCGGCTTGGAAGGGTCCTGGGCCCGAAAGCAGGTGAAGTCATGGCGTCCGGCGAGCATGGCGGCGGCCCGAGCCATGATGTCCGTATCCAGCTTTTCTTTCACCCACCAGACATGGCGTTTCGCGAAAGCGTTTTTACGGGTGGAAATCTGGTATACGTAACTGCGCGAAACCGCATCGTGACGGGCGTGAAAGCGAGGCGGCGCTTCTTCCACCAGCAGCACCGCCATGTCGGCGGGAATCAGCTCATTAATCTCCCGCGCAATTGCCGCCGGGAGGAGGCGCCGGCGCGAATCCGTTCGCAGATGCGCCACCTGCGCGAGCGCATGAACACCGGCATCGGTGCGTCCTGAGCCCTGCAGCTCCACTTTTGCTTCGAAAACTTCTTCCGCCGCTTTTCTCAATTGGGCCATCACCGTCCGGGCATTGATCTGTTCCTGCCAGCCGCTATACCGCGTACCGTCGTATTCAAGAGTAATCTTCCAGGTCTTCAAGGGGATCTATCGCTATCATATAGGGTCATGGCTCCGGCAATGGTTTTATTCGATATTGACGGCACGCTGCTGAGGCGCTCCGGCCCGCATCATCGGGAAGCGCTGGTGGATTCCGTCCGGGCAGTGACCGGCCTCGACGCCAGTACGGACCATATTCCCACCCAGGGCATGCTCGATCGCGACATCTTCACCTGGATGCTGCGCGATGCGGGCGCCGCCGGGGACAGCATTAATAAATGGATGCCGCAACTGGTACGCCGCGCGCAGTGGCTTTACGCCAGGCGATGCCCGGGCGATCTCACGGGCAAGGTCTGTCCGGGCGTGGTGCCGTTTCTTCAGGCGTTGAAAGCAAGCGGCGCGCTGGTTGGGCTGGTGTCGGGAAACCTGACGCGGATTGGCTGGAAGAAGATGGAGCGGGCGGGACTGAAACCCTACTTTCGATTCGGAGCGTTTGCCGAGAATGGCCGTACGCGAGCCGATCTGGTGCGCATTGCGCTGCGCGAGGCAAGGCTGAAAGGCTGGATCCGCAGGTCGGCGCCCGTGAGCTTGATCGGCGACCATCCGAACGACATCGATGCGGCGAAGAAAAATGGCGTGCGCGCCATCGCCGTGGCTACAGGCATCGCAACCAGGGGCGAGCTTGCCGCCCATCAGCCGGACCTGCTCGTGGAAGACCTCTGCGCACTGCGGGTGGAGTATTTACTGCAGTGAGCAATCAACAGGCGCAAAGCCTTTCCGTGAAGCGCGCGGAAGTAGAGTGGCACAATTTCGCCAGCTTTGGTCAACCGGAGCGGGCGCTCGCGGTCTATGCCGAAGAGAATCACCGGCGAGGGCTGCTGATCGGAAAATATCTTCATCAGCTTGGTCCCATTACGCCGTTTCTTGAAATTGGAGCCGCCGCCGGCCATTCCAGCTACATGCTGGCGAATGAATTCGGCGCGCAGGGATTTGCGCTCGATCTTTCGGCCGATGCGCTTCGCCACGGCGTCCACCTGATGGGTGCCTGGAAACTGCCGCAGGCTCCGATCCGGGTCGCTGGCGATGCGGCCAATCTCCCCTTTCGCGACGGTTCTCTACGCTTCGCCATGGCGTTTCAGATGCTAAGCCAGTTCATGGGAATGGAGCGCGTTTTTGAAGAAGTGAACCGCGTGCTTGCTCCCGGCGGGATTTTCTTTTTTGCCGAAGAGCCGCTGAAGCGCATGCTCACTTTACGGCTTTACCGCTGTCCCTATTACGACACCATGAAGCCCTGGGAGCGCAAACTGGCCGACTGGGGACTGTTGGGATATCTCGTGCGGGACGTGATCGGCGCCCATCAGGAGGAAAGTTTTGGGATCCGCCAGAACCACACCATGGGAATCAAGGAGTGGCAGAAGCTGATCGGCAGGCATTTCGCCTCGCACCAGTTTGAAATCTTTGTGCCGGAGCGTGGCTGGGGCGAGCGCGTTGTGAAGAAGGCGGTAAACAACACCTGGCGATCCGGACGCCTGCTTGGCGGTACCCTGGCGGCGATTTGCCGCAAGGGCGGGGAGGCGGCCGCGGCGGGATCCATGGGACGTTTCGAGGAACTGCTGCGTTGTCCGGATTGCCATGGCGGCCTGTCGCGCGATGCCCACGAGGCCCTTCTCTGTGCGCGGTGCGGGTACACGGCTGCGCTGGAGGGCGGTGTCTACAACCTCTTGCCCGCGGCGGAGAAAAAGGAGCTGTATCCGGGGGATAGCGAGGACCTCATCGACTTCTGTCTGCCCAGCCATGAACACCGCTTGTTGGAGGGTTGGCATGAGCTCGAGGGGGTGTTTGGGAATAAATATCGCTGGATTGGCGCCCGGGCTACAGCCCGATTGAAACGTATGCGGGACATTCCACAACGTATCCGGATTCGTGGTTCGGCGCATGAAAACTCTTTTGAAACGGGGCAGCAGCCCCGGCTCGAGGTGAAAGTGAACGGCGAGTTAGCGGGGAAATGGACCCTGGAGCGTAATGGACTTTTCGTGCTGGAGGCGGATGTGCCGCCGGCTCCGGAATATCTGGTAGAGGTGCTGGCATCGCCGGTGTGGAAGGCAGAGGGGGATACGCGCCCGCTGACGGTGAACCTCAGCATGATCCGGTTGATTCCCAGAGAGTGATCGACCACATTGAGAAACGGTGGAACCAGCCGTCAATTCCCTATACTGGATACACCCGGACCGTCTGAGCGCGAGCGTTTGTTAAAATTCCAGGTTACCGGAGGGTCGATTGGAGATAGCCATTGCATCTATGCTGCAGGAGAGCAACACGTTCTCTCCCGTATACACGCGGTACGACGACTTTCAACCGGTTTTCGGCAAGGCTGTGATCGAGCGCCACGCCGGAAAGCTAACCGAAATGGGTGGATTTCTCGATGTGCTTCAACGAGCCAAAGTCGAAGCCGTTCCCATCTGCGCGGCCTGGGCGATTACAGCGAACCGCCTGCTGCGTCCGGATTTTGAGCGCCTCCTGGCTGAGTTTACAAAAGCGCTGGAGAAGGCGCGTCCGGACGCATTGCTGCTGGCGATGCATGGCGCGCAAACGGCCGAGGGTGAGGACGACGTCGAAGGTTGCGTGCTGGCGCGGGCGCGCGAGATTCTTGGCTCGGAGCGCCCGATCGTGCTGACCCTGGATCTGCATGCCAATATCACTAAACGCATCGTGGAACTGGCAAATGCGATCGTTGGCTATCACACCTATCCCCATGTCGACATGTTCGAAACCGGGCAAAAGGCCGCGCGGCTCATGCTGCGCATCGTCAGAGGCGAGTGCCGCCCGGCGATGGCGTTTCGCAAACTGCCGCTGATCCTTCAGGCGGAGAACTCACAGACCTATCGCGGGCCGATGCACAAATTGATCCAGGCGGCGCAGCGGCTGGAGGCGTCCGGCAAGGCGGAGGCGGTGTCGATTTTCCCCGTGCAGCCGTGGATGGATATTGCCGAGATGGGATGCGCCGTGGTCGCTGTCACCAACAACGACGCGCGCGCCGCAACACGTCACGCCGATGCTCTGGCCGCACGCCTTTGGAAGAACCGGAAAGCGTACGAAGTGAAGCTGACGGGAGTGCCGGAAGCGCTGGCTGCGGCGGATAAGATCAAAGGCGGTCCGGTGGTGCTGGCCGAATCTTCCGATAGCACCGGGTCGGGCTCCCCCGGGGATAGCACGGGCGTGTTGAAGCACTTGCTCAAAGCCCGCTTATCAGGTCCGGCGGCGATCTTCCTGGTCGATCCGGCGGCGGTAGCGAAGGCGATCGATGCCGGCATTGGCGCCACCGTAACGATGACGCTGGGGGCTGCGTTCGACAGGAAAAATTCCAAGCCGGTTAAGGTTAACGCACACGTGAAAATAATCTCCGATGGGCGCTGGATTGCTCGCGCTCGCGGCTACAACACGGGCATTGTCACTGCGATGGGGCGCAGCGTGGTGCTGGAAGTTGGCCAGGTGCTGATCCTCGCCGCCGAACGCTCGGCCATGACGGTCGACCCGGAGCTGTTTCGCAGCCATGGCATCGACCCAATCTACTGCAAGATCGTGGTGGTGAAATCGCCTAATGGCTTCCGGGCGGCGTATGAACCGATCGCGAAAGGCATCTTCCTGGTGGACACGCCCGGGGTCAGCACCGCCAACTTCGCAACGCTTCCGTTCAAACGGATTCCCCGGCCCATTTATCCTCTTGATCCCGGCACGGCTCCGCCCGGAGACCTGCGTTTATGAAGCCGAGGGCGCGCGTCCGGTATTCGGTGGTGCTATTGGCATTGCTGATCAACATGCTGTGCTACACAGACCGTGTCTGCATCGCCGTGGCCGGACCTGAGATGCGCAAGGAGTTCGATTTATCGCAGGCGCAGATGGGTCTGGTCTACAGCATCTTTAGCCTTTCGTACTTCCTGGGACAGACGCCCTGGGGAATCGCCGCGGACCGGTTCGGCGCGCGTGGGATCGTGAGTCTGGCTGTTGCTGGATGGTCCGCCTTCACCGCGCTCACGGCGACAGCCTGGAGCTTTGCTTCCTTGATGGCGATCCGCTTCACCTTCGGAGCCCTGGAAGCGGCACTCTCCCCCTCCATCGCGTCCGCGTTCGGCCGTTGGATTCCCATCACGGAACGGTCCACAGCTTTTGGAGCATTCCTCGGAGGCGGACGGTTGGGCGGTGCGATTACGCCCCCTATCGCGGGCTTCCTGCTGTTGCGATTCGGATGGCGGATGCCGTTTGTGATGTTCGGGGCCATCGGTCTTCTAGGGTCGCTCGCCTGGTTCTATTGGTTTCGGAACCGGCCCGAGGAACATCCGGCCGTGAGCCAGGCGGAACTGGAGCGAATCCGCTCGGAACGCCCGGAGCAGAGCACTCCCTCAGCGGGCGCTCCCTGGGCGGAACTCCTTTCCTCAACGCGATTGTGGTGCTTGCTGGCTACGGCGTTCGGGTCCACTTTCCTTTGGCAGTTCTACATCACGTGGTTTCCCACGTATCTGCGGGAACGCCGCGGCATGTCGCTGTCTGAGTCGGCGTTTTATGCGAGCCTCCCGTTCCTGCTGGGCGTCGGTTCAACCTGGGTCGGCGGCATTCTTACCGACTGGATCGGGCGGCGAAGCGGCGACCGCCCGGCGCGGACCATCGTGGGCCTGGTTTCGCTCGCCTCGGCGGCAATTCTGATGTCGGCCGGCGTGTGGTGTGCGGAGGCCGGGATGGCCGCGTTATTGATGGGTTGCGCCGCCGGGGCGGTAGATCTTTATCTCGGCGCCGCCTGGTCTTCGGCGGTCGATATCGGCGGCAGTTCGGGCGGCGCGGTGGCCGGGATGATGAACGCTGCTTCCAATTGCGCCGGTTTCGCTTCGCCCGCATTAATGGGATGGGTGTTGCAGCGATCCGGCGACTGGGACTCGGTGCTCCTGCTCGGAGCCGGCACGACCGCTGTCTCGGCCGTACTGTGGCTGTTCGTCAATCCGCGCCGCCGCCCGCTTCTCAGTCCGCTTGCCAGCGCGGCGAAACCTATACCAGAGCCTCGGTGACAACGCGGGCGGGGAACTGATCGGTGAGCCGCTCTTTGAGCCCATGGCGATCGTAGACGAGTTCGCGGAACTCGAGCCCCAGCAGATGGAGCATTGTCGCATGGAAATCGTGCACGCTGACCCGCTTGTCCACCGCCTTGTAGCCGATTTCATCGGTAGCGCCGTGGACATAGCCGCCTTTCACGCCGCCGCCCGCCATCCATAGGCTGAAGCCGCTTGGGCCGTGGTCGCGGCCGGCCGTTCCGTTGTCGCGGATTTGTGAGATCGGCATCCGTCCAAATTCGCCCGTGGAGATGATCAGGGTGCTGTCCAGCAGACCCAACCTTTTTAGATCCTTGATCAGCGCCGCCGCCGGTTTGTCCGTCTTGCCGCAACAGTAGCGGAGGCTGGATTCGAGATCGGAGTGGTTGTCCCAGATCTGCCGTTCGATATAAATTTCGACAAAGCGTACGCCGCGCTCCACCAGCCGCCGGGCCATCAGGCAGCGCCTGCCATAGGAGGCCGTAGCTTCCTGATTGAGGCCGTACATTTCCTTGGTCTCTTCGCTCTCTTTCGAGAGATCGAGCGCGTCCACCGCTTCCACCTGCATGCGTGCCGCGAGTTCATAATTGGCGATGCGCGCCTCGAGCTCGGCATAGCCGGGACGTCCTTGGCGATGCTCCACATCCAGGCGGTGAATCAAATCGCGTTGCGCCGCCTCGAGCGCGTTCGGGAGGTTCCCCTGGGGCTTGAGATTCAACAGCGGCGGACCTTCGGAGCGGAAACGCGTCCCCTGATACACCGGCGGCAGCCAGCCCGACTGCCAATTCTGAATGCCATTGACCGGAAGCTGCTTCGGGTCGTCAAGGACGACATACGCGGGCAGGTTCTGGTTCTCCGCGCCTAAGCCGTAAGTGACCCATGCTCCGAGCGAAGGGCGGCCTGGCAGGGTACGCCCGGTGTGCATCAGGTAAAGCGACGGCTCATGATTGAAGTGCTCGCCAAACATGGAACGGATCAGCGTAATGTCATCGGCGCACTCACCCAGATTGGGCAGCAACTCACTGAGTTCCATGCCGCACTTACCGTAGCGCCGGAAGGCGAAAGGCGAAGGCAGCATGGTTCCGATCTGGTCGGCAAATTCGATCTCGTTGACGATATCGCGCGACGGTTTGGTGCCCGCGAACTTCAGCAGGGCGGGCTTGGGATCGAAGAGATCCACCTGGCTCGGCCCGCCGTTTTGAAAGAGATGGATGACCGATTTGGCCTTGGGCGTAAAGTGCGGCTTCTTCGGCTTGAGGTCGTACACTTTGCCGGCTTCGGACGCCCGCAGATCCGGTCCCAGCAGCGACAGGAGGGCGGCCCCGTGAAGGCCATCGGCCATGCGGTTGAAGAACGTTCGTCGGGAGAGATTAGGCATGGGAATTTCAGTCGATAAAAGCGAACTCCGCGGAACTGAGCATGGCATGGCAGAAACTCGCCAGGGATGACCATCGGGCAGTCTCCTGGCGCGGACCGGCGCTCTGTTCCGATTGCAGATGATCGGTCCAATAGGGGATGAGCTTATCGATATCGGAAAGCGCTTTCGCGGTCTCATGCGCCGTGGGCCGGCGGGCCAGCGTCCGCAGATAAAGTTGCTCGATCTGCTTCTCTCGTTGCAAGGGAAATTCATCCATCAGCCGCCCCGCCAGAAACCGCGCGCGTTCCCGAATCATCTCTGAATTCATCATCTGCAAGGCCTGCGTGGACACGGTGGAATTGGAGCGCTCGATGCAGTTCGGCGACATCGGCGGCAGATCGAACACTTCAAGCATCGTCATCGGCGTAGTGCGGCGTTGCAGAACATAAATGCTGCGGCGCCACCCGCTGCGCGAACCCTTTGCCAGGATCTCGCCGCCGGGCTTGGAGTCCACTGCCACCGGTTCGCCGAAAGGCGTTGGATCGAGGCGGCCCGCGGCCAGGAGAATGGAATCGTGAAGCTGCTCGGCATCCATGCGGCGCAGCGGCATGCGCCAGAGGAGCGTGTTGTCGGGGTCCGCCGATTGGGCGGCGGTATCGATTGCCGAACTCTGCCGGTAGGCAGTGGAAGTCACCATCAGCCGGTGCATTTTCTTGAGGCTCCATCCGTTCCGGACAAATTCGGTGGCGAGCCAATCGAGCAGCGCGGGATGCGAGGGAGCCACACCCGTGCGCCCGAAGTTGGAAGGGCTGGCGACAATCCCCCTTCCGAAATGATGCATCCAGAGACGATTTACCATCACCCGAGCCGTGAGCGGATGATCGGGCTGCGTCAGCCATTTGGCCAGCCCGAGGCGGCGCCCTGTCGTATCGGGAAAAGGCGCGGCCGGCTGGTACGGCTTGAGCCCAGCGCGAAGTACGGCGGGCGTATCGGGACGCATCAGCTCACCCAGCGAATTCGCGTCGCCGCGGCGTAGTAGAAATACGGGCGACGGTTCCCCGCCCATTTCGTATAGGGCGCGAATGTCCGGCTTGGCCTTGAGCTTGGCACGCAGCTCGGCGATTTCCTTGCGGGCGCGACCAGTCTCGGCCACCGTCTCCGGGAACTTCTTGGCCAGGTCTTCGGCCGTGATTTTGAGAATGTCCTCAAACTTCTCGGCGAGGTATTTTTGCAGCGCTGTCCGCTCTTTTTCTGCTGTAGCCGCCGTCTGCAGCAAATCGGCTCGAACCGCTTCCGGCAGAGCCTGAATACGGTCCTTGAGAATCTGCTCGCGCAGCGGTTTGGCCTTGGCCGCCAGGGCCTCTTCCTTCTTCTTGAGCGCCGCCTCGATCGGCTCGTTCCAGCGTGCGACGGCTTGCTTTTCCTCAACTGGCGCCACATCCAGATTGCGCTCGGTCGGTTTCACCCAGTCATAAGGATCATAGGCCGATTGGAGAATCGCGCTCATTTGATAATAGTCGCGCTGGCGGATCGGGTCGTACTTATGATCGTGGCAGCGGGCGCAGCCGACCGTGAGTCCCATGACGGTGGAGCTGAGCACTTCGATCTCGTCGGCAATGACGTTCATGCGCTCCGGAATAGAGCCGTTGGCGGGCGAATAGGTGCCGTCCGGAACGAGGCGCAGGAAGCCTGTGGCGGTGAGCTTCTCCACCGTTTCCGCATCGGCTTCTTTCTTGTGCTTGTAATCGGCGAGTTCATCACCGGCGATCTGTTCCACCAGAAACCGGTCATAAGGCTTGTCGGCATTGAAGGCGCGAATCACGTAATCGCGATAGCGCCAGGCATTATGGCGGATGCGGTCTTCATCGATGATCCCCTCGGAATCGGCGTATCCGGCGGCGTTGAGCCAGAACTGCGCCCAGCGCTCGCCATAGCGCGGGGACTCGAGCAGCCGGTCCACCAGCCGCTCATAGGCATCGGGGCGGGTGTCGCGTTCATAGGCGATCACCTCTTCCGGCGTAGGCGGCAGGCCGGTCAGGTCGAGTGAGACGCGGCGCAGCAAGACCAGCCGCGACGCTTCCGGGTTGTAGCGCAGAGATTTTTCCTCAAGGCGCGCCAGAAGAAATTGATCGATCGGATTGCGCACCTGGCCGCGCGCACGCACCTCGGGTACAGCGGGACGCTTGGGCGGCTGGAACGACCACCAGGAGCGATCCTTTTCGGTAATGGGCTTATACTCTTTTGCGGCGGCTGGTTCGGGCGGCGCGGGCGCGGCGCCGGTTTCGATCCAGCGCCGGAGTGTGTCTACCTCCGGACTACTGGGCGGCCGTACGAAATATTCAAACAACAGCTTAGGCGGCGGCATCTGCCCGGCCAAAATACGCTTGAGTGCGAGGCTTTCCGCAGGGTTGCCGGGCACGATCGCCGGCCCCGACTGGCCGCCTTTTAAAGCCGCGGCGCGCGTTCGCAGGTCGAGCCCGCCTTCCTGCTTTCGTTTCCCGTGGCAGACGACACAGCGCATCTGAAAAATCGGGAATACGTCCGCCTCCGTGATTGCCGCGGTTGCCATGGGCGGGGTCCGCTCGATCCATCCACGAATGGCGGCGATCTCTGTTTCGGAGAGTTTCTCCGGACCCGGAGGCATCGATTTTGACACTACCCGTTCGAGCAGCAGGCTGCGCGCGGGAGCCCCCGGCTGAATCGCCGGCCCGGATTTACCACCTTTGAGCGCTGACTGCGCCGTCCGCAGGTCCAGACTGCCCTGCGGAGCCGCGCCCGAGTGGCACACGATGCACTTGGCGCGGAAGACGGGGAGAGCGCTGTTCTCGAAGCCGGACTTATCGACGTCGGCTCCCCAAAGCGTCCCCGCCAGCAGTACGGCGGCACCAATCCGGATCGCGTGCAAGGTCATAGGTCCAATGCTCCTAGTATCGCGCGTCAGACGCTAGCCGAACAGCTCCGAAATCTCGCCCGGATTGATAAAATCCGTTCCCGACTGGGGCTCTATGTATTCGAACACACGGCCGGAGGGAGTATTGGTGATGGTCTTCGTCCAGTCAATCCCTAAGACGGAATAGATGGTCGCGGCAACGTCTTCGATGTACACCGGGCGCTTCTTGTGCCAGCCCGGGTCCTTGATCCTGGCGCCGGACTCGTCCGTGGCTCCGATGGCGCGGCCGCCCTGGGTACCTGCTCCCGCAAAAAGACCTGTGAAAGCGTCTTTGTAATGATCCCGCCCCCGGTTCACGGTGAGCGGACCGGGCGTTCTCCCGAACTCTCCCAGGCAGCAGACGAAAACCTTGTCGAGTAGATTGTTTTCTTCCAGGTCCTTCAGCAGATTCGCCAACGCCGTGTCCAATTCCCGGGCGAGTTTATATTGAGCGTCGGGAGCGTAAATCTTCGCATGGGTGTCCCAGCCTTTGTGGGAAACCATGATGAAGCGCGTGCCCGCGTTGGCGCGCACCAGGTTGCGAGCCAGCGCGCATGAATCTCCCAGTTGCGAGGCGCCGTACCGCTTCTTGTCCTCGGCGCTGAGCGTCAGTACCTGGCGGATTTGCGGCGACTCCATCATGGCGTGGGCTCCGCGATAATACGCCTGGAAATCCTCCGCATACCGCTCCTGCGCAAGAGTGGGATCGAACTTCTGGAGCGTCTCCCAGCGCCGCCGGAAGCGGCCCACTTCCCGCTCCGGGATGACAAAATCAAAACCGGCATCCGTCTCAATCGCCAGAGGGGTGTAACGGCTTTCCAGACAGCCTTCCCCAATCACCTTGAACGCGCCGGAGGTGAAGTTCATGGCGACATAAGGCGGCAGGTAGTCCGTCTCGCGGCGCCGGCCGGCGAACTCGCTGGCGATAACCGATCCAAGCGATGGCATCTCTTTCAACCGCGATGGGCTTGGCGAGTGCGCCACCTGCAGGTAATATTGCGCGCGGATATGTTCGTTCTCCCAGGCCTGCATCGAGCGCACCAGCGCCAGCCGGCCGATCCGCTCCGACAACATCGGGAAAAGGCCGAACGGCATCCGGATTCCGGGTTTGATGGTTCGAACGTCGAAATCGGCGGGCTGCCAGGGTCCTTCTTTGATGTCGAAAGTATCAACGTGACTGGCGCCGCCCGCCAGATTGACAAAAATACAATATTCCGCCGAACCTCGCGGGCGCACTTTCTCCTTGGCCGACACACCGAGCGGACGCAGCAACGGCTGCAGGTAGTAGCCGGACACCGCGACAGCCCCCACCTGGAAAATTTGCCTCCTGGTCAACATCGGCAGGTTCGTGCGAGTTTCCGGCATCGTTAAAATCCTCCGCTCAAATGCTGGCGCTGAATTCCAGATGATTGATCAGGCTCCAAAGCAGATCTTCCGCACCCTGCGTATGATAATCCTGCAGCAGCTTCACACCAATGTCCTTTTCACGGCCGCTGGGGAAACGGGACAGCGTCGCCAGAAAAAGCTCCTCCACAATCTGCGCATTGGTATAAGGCGGCTCATGCTGCAACAGATCGAACAGCCGGCTCCCCTTGCTAAATTTCACTCGCTCCAGCACAAGCGGATTGTTCAACAATACCGATGCCTGGATTACCGATCCCTTCGTGCCCGCGTCGTCTCCCACCGAGTACCGGTTGTTCAGTCCAAACGACGCCAGCAGGTCCGCCAGCGGCTTCATATTTTTTTGACCAAGATCGTCCGGATCGATCATAGATTGGACGTACTTCACTTTGCGGTCGCTCCTGAGGATCGGCACTTCCAGGAACACGCCGGTACTTTGGCAAATGGCATCCCAGATTTGTGTCGCGGGCAACCGCCGCACAAAGTGGCGGGCAAAATAACGGGCGTAATCGGGCTTCCACTCCCCGTCAAAACGGGAAGAAAGCTGGTAGGTGCTCGATTTCGTGATCAGCTTGATCAGGTAGCGTAGGTCGTAGTGATGAGATTGAAAGTCTTTCGCCAGCGCCTCGAGCAACTCCGGATGGGTGGATTGGGTGAGTCCCGCATCCAGGTCGAATGCGAAGGGCGGATCCACAATGCCCACGCCCATCAGTTCTGCCCAGAACAGGTTCACGGTAGCCCTGGCAAACTGAATGTTGCCGGTCAACATACGGGCGTACGCGGCCCGGGGGTTCTCTCCGGGTTCCGGCTTTTCCCCAGTCAGCAGAAAAGCCGGAGAGACATCCGTCCGGTAGCGCTGCATGCGGGTGACGCTTTTCCGTTTGACGTCGTAGCCCTTGCCGTCGTCCGTCAAGGCAAAATTGCTGTAGTCGCCAAAGGGGCGCCACAATCGCGACTGGGCAAAAAATGCGGCCTGCCTCCAGAATGCGGCCCGCGTTTTCTTAGACAGCCATTGATTCACCTTTTCCAGATGACCCTTGCCGTCGTGGCAGGAAATACATTCCACGTTGATTCCCAGAAAGACCTTACTCGAACTGATCGCCCATTGATCGTAAGTGTCTTCATTGTTGATGATGGAATCGTCGGTCTCGTTCACATAGTCGCGGGCCAGCATGTTCACCGGACCATTGGTCCAATTCGATCGCGCCGTGGCCGTCAGCATCTCCCGCACCATCTGGTCGTACGGAAGATTCTCCAGCAGCGCGCTATAGAGGTAGTCGTAGAATAATTCCCGGCCTTTGTTCAGGTGCCCGTCGTTGCTGCGAAACAAGTCGCCGAACCAGTAGGTCCAGCGCTCGAGGTAGGGGGTGTTCAATCGTCTGCGAAGACCCGCTACGGGGGTCTCCATGAGGGAATCGATCAGCTTTTCCCGCTTCTCCGGATCGGCATCGTTGACAAACTTCCGGATCGCGGCGGCTTCGGGAAGCCGGCCGGTCAGGTCGAGACTCACGCGGCGCAGGAACTCTGTATCGGTGCACAGCGCGGCATGAGGCACACTGTCCTGTTTCATCTTGCCGAAGATGTAGTCGTCAATGTAGTTGTTGAGCCGCGCGGGAACCGCGGACGCGGCCGGAAGCCTCGACTGCACAGACTGCGTGAACTGATCAAGCGCCTTCGAGCGGTCCACCGGCGCCTCGGGATGACGGGCGTCCCGAGGCTTGCCCGTTTGGGATACCGCCAAAGCTGCCGACAACAAAAGGAGAAGACCGGCTTGGCACATATTCATCTCATAATTACATTACTACCCTGTCAGAACTTGAACTTCAAGCTCATCTGGATGCTGCGCGAGGCGCGAGCGCTGAGAATGACTCCGAAATCCTGGCTGCTGAAATTGGCAACCGGATTGGCGAAGTTGACCATGTTCAGCGCATTGAAAAACTCCGCGCGGAATTGGAGGCTTTTTTGTTCATGAATCGGAATGTTCTTCACCGCGGCAATGTCGAAGTTTTTCAGCGCCGGACCGCGCAGGATGTTGCGGCCGGTATTTCCAAAGGCGAACTGCGCCGGGCGTCCAAACGCCGCGGTATTGAACCAGCGCAGCCGGGTGCGGTTTTCGAGCGCCGGAGCGCCAATCAGGTTCGGCCTTTGGCCTCCCGTGCGTCCGATGCCGGCGTTGTCGAATCCGAGCGTGACATTGACCGGTTGGCCTCCGTAGAGTCCGAGAATGTTCGACCACTGCCAATTGCCGAACACGGCCGCGGGCACGCCATGCGACAGATACTTCTTGCCGCGGCCGAAGGGAAGCTCGAACACGTTGCTCAATAAGAAAGTGTGCCGGATGTCGGCGGTGGAACTGGCGCGGTCCGCGCGCCAATATAGTGGATCCTGCGGTCCGCTGTTTGTGCCGCCGCGTTCGGTCGAGAAAACGTCGAGATTGTGCGACCAGGTATGGCTCGCCAACAGTGACAGTCCGCGTGAAAAGCGCTTCTGAAACTTCGTGCTGAACCCGTTATAGGAGGATGGCGCGCCATTATCGTCCCAGGTCCAGGGTCCGTAATTGGGGAATCGGCGGCGGGCGGCCACCGGGCCGGGCCCGGGCACCGCGTTGTTCTCGGCAATGCTCTGCAGCAGCTTCACCGAGGTGGAGCCGGCATAGCTCAGATCAAGGACCGAATCCCAGGGTAGCTGGCGCTGGATGCTCAGGTTCCACTGCGTCGAATAGGGCGTTTTCATGCGCGGATTGATCGAATAGCCGCCCTGACCTTCAGGACTGTTGGGCAGTTGGGCGCCGCTCGACCGGGTGAAGGGATTCCCGAGCGCGGAGTCGACGAAGAAATCGTTGAGGGGGCCGACGCTTTCCGAGAAACCGAACGGCCAGTTCCCGGCCGGATCGGCAAAGTACTGCACGTAGTCGGTGAACGAATAGTAGATCCCGGCACCGGCGCGGATGGTGGTTTTGCTGTCCAGCAGGAACGCCAAGCCCACCCGGGGCGCGAAGTTATTCCAATCGGGATCCACCCAGCGCTGGCGAAGGTTGGGTGGAGCGCCGGTGATCGGATTCCTGACCGCCAGCAGGTAATTGCCTGTGCCGAGATCAAGTCCGCTGTAGGCGTCGCGCGCCTCCTTCATCGATTGAACATAGCTATAGCGAATGCCGGCCGTGATGGTCAGCTTCGATGTCACGCGCAACTCGTCCTGAACAAAGCCGTGGTATTCGAACTGGCTGAGTTGGGCGGAAGTATCGCCGGCGGCACGGCGGGAATCCGTCGGCAGGCCTAGCAGGAAACTGGCGACGCCGTATCCGCTGCCCACCAGGTCCCGCAGATCGGAGGTGGGCCGTCGGCCGAAGCCGATACCCGCCTGCGGGCTCGCCTGGAAGCTGTCCAGATGGTCGAGTGTAAATCCGGCTTTCACCGTGTGGCGTCCGCGAATCCAGGATACGTCGTTGATGAATTGAAAGAAGGTGTGCGGGCCGATCGGCGTGAACGAACCACCGGAACCAGCGGCATCGGCAATACTGAGGGTGAGCATCAACAAATCCGGCGCGCCGCTGGGATAAACCTTGTTCCAGCCGGTAGCGCTCAAAACACTATCCGGCAGCGGATTGCCGACGGAGTTGGACGTATAACGATTGAGACCGAACTGGAAGTGGCCTATCAAATTTGGGCGGAAGATGTGTGTATCGCTGACAGTGGCGTTCCAGGCGGTGTTGGTGATGCGGGTGGAGGTGGATGGAATTGCGCCGGGCGAGGCATTATAGCCATCGTTATACGAAATGCGGCCGAACAAGTTGTTGGCGCCGCTTAGGCGGTGGTCGAGGCGGAGCGACGCCTGATCGTTCTGCTGGCGTTGCGGCGTCGTATTAATGAAATTGCGGCTGAATCCACCCAGATTGGGCAGCGGATAAACCTGCTGAAGAATGTCGGAGGCGTTCTTGTCGATTCGTGCCGAGGGGATCATGTTGCCGGGAAAAGCCGACCGGGTGTAGCCGCCTGGGACGCTTGCATCGGCACGGGTGGTGTTGATGTCGTAGATCGTGGGGAGGCCTGGGGCCGAGAAGTCGCCGCGGCGCATGGCCTCCGTAGGCACGGTAGTGATTCCATTGGAGGAGCGCACATAGCGGAAGCCTTCGTAATAGCCGAAAAAGAAGGTGCGATCGCGTCCGTTGTAGCGCGGAAACCGCAGCGGTCCGCCGAAGGTGCCGCCAAACTGGTTCTGCCGGAAATCCGGCCGCTGAGGGTCAAAAAAGTTGCGCGCGTCGAGCTTTGTGTTACGCAGGAAGTCCCACGCGGAGCCATGGAACTGATTGGTGCCGGAGCGGGTGACGACGATGACATCCGATCCCATGGAACGTCCCTGCTCACCCACGTTGCCGCGAGACTGAACGGAAAACTCCTGAATGGCGTCCACCGACGGGTTCATGGCGTAACTGTTGAACATCGGATCGTTGTTTTCCACGCCGTCCAGCGAGAAGTTATTGTAACGGCTGCGCTGTCCATTGATAACGGGCGAATACGATCCCGCGCCCAACTGCACTTTGAATGCTGTGGATTGGCCCAGCGCGAGCGGCAGAGCTCCCGGCGTCAACAGGATCAGTTGGGCGAACTGCCGGCCGTTCAGCGGCAGTTCCGTTACCTGTTTTGTCTCGACCACAGTTCCAAGTTTTGTATTGACGGTTTCCAGGAGAGGCACCGCTCCCGAGACCTCGACGGTCTGAAGAACCTCCCCGATCTCGAGTTTCAGATCAAGCCGCAAGGTCTGATTCACCTCGAGTTGCACGTTGCGGACGATGGAGGCTTTGAATCCCGCGGCCGAAGCGGTGACCTCATAGATCGCCGGCTTGAGGTTGGGGACGGCGTAAAAGCCGGTTTGATTGGAGGTCGTCTCGAAAACCACCCCCGTAGCGGTGTCCCGGATTTTGAGGGAAGCGTTCGGGACGACCGCCCCGCCGGCATCGGTCACCAGACCATTGAGGCTGCCGGAACTCACTTGAGCGAACGCGGGAAGCGAGGAAAGGCAGAGAACAAAGAGAACCGCGAGACGAGGAGACAAGGAACCAACCTCCGGAGCGCTATATGATCGATCATTATCAATCTACTGCATGTAAAATGGCCCGTCAAGCGTGTTATGCTAAGATATCCCTTCAGAAGATCGAGCATGGCGATTCCTTTTGAACAGCTAACCAGTACTACTCTCCGCGTCCGCATCGCCGAAAAATTAAGAGAAGCCATTCTCAATGGAAGTCTTCCTGAGGGCGAGCGTCTGGTGGAACGAAAACTCGCCAGCCAGTTTGCCACCAGTCTCACCGTGGTCCGTGAAGCTTTGATTGAACTCGAAAGCGAAGGTTTCGTGGTCAAAAAGCCCAACGCATCCACCTATGTCATAAAGATGACTTGGGATTCGGCTCAAAAGCTGTTCGCGGTGCGCAACCAGCTGGAAGCCTATGCGGTGGAAGAGGCGGCCTGTCTCGGAACCGCGGCGCAAATGAGACACTTGGAGCAGTTGTATGTCGAACTGCTTGACGCGGCGACAGCGAAGGATATCCAGCGATTCATTCGTAAGGACTTTTCGCTCCATGAAGCCATCTGGCAAATGGCGGGTAATGAATACCTGCAGGCAGCCTTACGGCGAGCGGTGCTGCCTATTTTTTCCGCCAGCGCGATTCGCATCGCTTCCCGGCGCCCGTTCGATCTCGCGCAGGACGCCCAACTGCATTTGCCGCTGATCGACGCGATCCGTAACAAGGACCCTCGCGGCGCGCGGCTAGCCCTGGAGACGGCGATGCAAGCCTGGCTGGCCGAAGTTCGTACGCATATGTTCTCACCCAACCATGAAGATCACGAAGATTGAGAGCATCGTTCTGCTGGACCCCGGCTATGACGTGACGGCCTGTTCCTCGGCCCAGGATGACCTTCTCGTTCTCATCCACACCGACGAGGGGATTACGGGCATCGGCGAGGTGGATACCAACCCCTGGGTGGCGCAGACGATGATCCACGCGCGCGGTACCCACGTGCTGGGCCTGGGACTGGAGGAAATGCTGCTTGGCCAGGACCCGCTGCACCCTGAGGCGCTTTGGGAGCGCATGTACGAGGGAAGCCTGATGACCGGGCGTCGCGGCTTGGGAATCTGCGCCATGGGAGCGCTTGACATGGCGCTTTGGGATATTCGCGGCAAGGCGCTCGGCAAGCCGTGCTGGCAGTTTCTGGGTGGCGCACGAAAGGATTCCATCACGCCTTATGCCTCGCTGTTGCCGGCCGGCCGCACGCCCGAAGCTTATCGCGATTCCCTGGTGTCCAAAGCGGTGGAAGCCAAAGAACTCGGATTCCAGGCCGGCAAAATGGAGGTCTGCGTAAAAGGCCCGTACTCGCATAACGGATTGCAGGAAAGCGACGATTGGGTGGTGCGGATCGTGGCCGCCTGCCGGGAGGCGGTGGGACCCGACTTCACGATGATGGTCGACGTCTGTTATTGCTGGACAAACGCGAAGGAGGCGCTCCGGGTAATGCGCCAACTGGAGCCTTACGACCTTTTCTTCCTGGAGACCCCGCTGCAACTGGACGATCTGGATGGCTACGCCTTTCTCCACGATCATTCTCCGATTCGCGTGGCCGCGGGGGAGTTGCAGAATACGCGATTCGAGTTTCTGGATTTGATGGATCGGGGAAAAGTGGATGTCGCGCAACCGGACGTGGGCCGCGTGGGGGGACTCACCGAGGCGCGGCGTGTGTGCGACCTGGCCGCCGGCCGTGGGCGGCTGATCGTACCGCACTGTTGGAAGACGGGCATAGGAATCGCCGCGTCGGCGCACTTGAGCGCAGCCACCGCCCATTGCCCTTATATCGAGTTTCTTCCGGCGCCGCTCTCGGAAGCTCCGCTGCGGCGGGAACTGGTGATGGAAGAATTGCGGCTGGTGGGTGGCGTCGTACCCTTGCCGCTGAAGCCGGGATTGGGTGTGGAGTTGAACCTGGAAGCGATAGAGCGCTATGGCGTGTCGCGGGTGTCGTCGCGGTAATCGCGATCATGCGGGCGTAGAGTTGATGCTCTTCGCCCATGACCGGCGTCCCGCGCCGCTGTAATTCGCTCTGTCGTCACGCGGCGAGTAGTAAAATTATGGGACAACGGGCACGGATCAACCATGGACTCCCAACGCTGGCGGCGGATCGAGGACCTGTATCACGCAGCGCTCACCCTTGCACCGGAGTCTCAGCAAGCGTTTCTCAAGGATGCCTGCGGCGAGGATGACGAACTGCGGCGGGAGGTGGAGTCACTGCTTGTCCACGATGAGGCGGCAGGGAGCTTTCTGAAAACCCGCCCGTCGGAAACGGAAACGGTCGCAGCGGACGCGGCCATCGCCGGCCGCCACCTGGGCCCTTATCAAATTCTCGCGCCGCTCGACGCCGGTGGAAGGGGCGAGGTTTTCCGGGCGCGCGATAGCAAGCTGGATCGAGCGACGTATCTGGTATTGGAACTGGTGGAGGGTGAGACGTTGCGTGGTCCACTACCTATCGAAAAGGCACTGGATTACGCGCGCCAGATTGCGGATGCGATCGAAGCGGCGCATGGCAAGGGCGTTATTCATCGGGACTTGAAACCAGCGAACGTCAAGGTCACGCCGAAGGGCAGAGTCAAAAGTGCTCGATTTCGGGCTGGCGAAAGCTGTATGGGGTAATGACGCGATGATCCAAGCGCGGCGAAGCCTGGTCGTTCTGCTGGCGTTGCGGCGTCGTATGGATAACGTGACTTTCGAGAAGGGGAGGCGTCCGCGATGGCCCAGCAGTGGCTGAGG
>DATLCW010000111.1:0-14733 GCA_035526195.1 Bryobacteraceae bacterium | reverse complement strand
GCGAGAATGGAAGCCGCATTGTTGTTCATACGTTACCTTAGGCACTATAGCGCGCAGCCCTATCACACGGCTGCGGACTTTCCAATAGGGCACCCGACACTTTGGAATGGCCGCTCACGCGCGGACCTTGTAGCTCGCAGCAGAGTTGGAATCGGAAAGGAAGACCGCCTGAAAGGCGGGGAGATTAGACCTTGAAGATGGATCCAAATAACCAGTACCGGCACCTCCGCTTCCCGCGGGGACCGCCTTTGCATGTCACCATAGGGGTAGATGCTGTACTGAGCCTCCTGCCTTTTCTCCCCCTATCCGAGGCTATAGACTGGATGCGGTAATGCCTTCGGCTTTGCTTGAAAATGAGAACCGTTCGTCGGCCGTGCCGCTGCCGAGCATCAGCCCACTAAGATAAGCTCCCACCGCGGGGCCATGTTTGAAGCCATGGCCCGAACCTCCGCCTGCCAGCCAGACGTTCTCGATTTCAGGGTGGCGGTCCAGCAAATAGTCTCCGTTCGACGTATTTTCATATTGGCAGACGCGGGATTCGAGAAGCGGCGCGTGCGCCAGGGCGGGAATGCGACTGCGTAAGTATTCACGCACGATTTCAATAGTAGCCGCGGAAACAGTGCGCTCTCCCGTGTCGGGATTAAACTGGGCACCACGCCGGTCATTCGCGATCTTGAATCCGCGGCTTTCCAGATCGGGGAGCCCGTAGACCTGCTGGGACACATCAATCCAGCAGGGCATGCGCAGCGGCGAAAACGCATCGGATCCCGAAGGAGTTCCGAAGAACAAAACCTCTTGCCGGGTCGGAATAATTCGTTTGCCCAGCAACTCGGGGAATAACGCGGGCAGCCAGGGGCCACAGGCAAAAACAATCTGCTCCGCATCCACCGCATCCCCCGGGCGCACGGCACTCTGCTCGTAAGTCACTCCCTCGGCCACCATCTCACGGACCAATGTCTGAATCGCGCGTCTCGCCATCAAGGCTCCCGCTTCCGGCTCCAGAATCGCCCAGGACCCTTCGGGAACAGCGAACTGAGGAAACCGCTGGCGAAGCTCGTGCTCATTGAGCGTCTGATGGGAGACATCGTACTGTTCCAACACCGCCACCGTGCTAAGCGCGAACGGATCCGCGCCGCTGGTCATCCATAGTGCCCCGCAGTCATGGAACAAGCTGGGGTCGGTGCGCGACGCCAAGGCGCGCCACAAAGGCAGGGATTCGACGGACCATTTTGTATAGTGTTCCCGAGGGCCGTAACCCATGCGAATGATTCGCGATTCGTCGCCGGATGAGGCGCGGCTGTTGGCTGCGCCATAGGCGTCGATCAGCAGTACGCGGCGTCCGGCGCGGTGCAGATGCCACGCGATCCAGACCCCAAAGCATCCGGCACCGATGACCGCGACGTCCGCCCGCATGGGAGACTAGCGCGCGCCCGGCGTGAAAGACATCCAGTTACCGTGTTCCCGGGAAACCTGTTTTGCCTTAAGAATGCGCGCCCGGGGAACGCTGCATAGCCTGGTGGCTTGCTCGAAAGGCTCGGGATACAGCTTTAGTTCGCCCGCGTCTTTGCCTTGTTCCAGCGCTTGCGCATCGGCGGTGGTCATAAAACCGACCAAGTGTATATTACCGTCGGCGAGTTTGTGTACTTCAAAAATCTGGAAAGTCGGCTTTATCCAAAGTGGGCCGGCCTCGGTGTTGGGCGCGTAAGTAAAGCCGTAGATCCCGTTCGGGCAGTATTCGACGGCATTTCCCTGCTCCGCTTCGCTGATCAATCGAAGCCCCCGCTCGACGCGAAGCTTTTCTCGTTCCCCACTGGGGGTGGTGGTTGCTGTGCTTGCCATGATAAATTGCTGGAGCTTCTATCTTCCCATAAGGGGGTATCTACCGGCGTATACTGATGGCGAGGTTAATCCATGAAACGATGCATGGCGGTCCTGATAGCGTTCGGGCTGGTTCTGGTGTTCGCCGGAAGCAAGGCGGTTGGTGTTCCCGTAGGCGAGTTCCGCGACCTGTTTAACGGCAAGGATCTCACCGGCTGGGTCAACGTCAACACAGACCCTGACACGTGGAAAGTGAAGGATGGCGAACTGGTCTGTTCCGGCCACCCGATCGGCGTGATGCGCAGCGACCGGCAATACGAGAACTTCATTCTGCATATCGAATGGAAGCATATGGAGGCGGGCGGCAATTCCGGAGTTTTTGTATGGAGCACCGCTCGTCCCAATCCCAAGAGCCGGCTGCCCGATGGGGTCGAAGTGCAGATGCTCGAACTGGATTGGCCGAATTTGCATAAACGGGGCGACGTTACGCCTCCGCTGGCCTACGTACACGGGGAACTCTTCGGCGTCAATGGATTGAAGACGCTGCCCGACAATCCTCGCGGCGAGCGCAGCATGTCGATTGAAAACCGCTGCAAGGGGCGGGGAGAATGGAACACCTACGATGTGGTGGCCGTGGATGGTGTAATCAAGCTGGCCGTAAATGGTAAGTTTGTGAACGGCGTCCGCGGGGCGACGCAGAAAAAGGGCTATCTCTGCCTCGAATCGGAGGGCGCGGAAATTCACTTCCGGAATATCAAAATCATGGAATTGCCGCCCGGCGTGACCAGCCCCGAGCAGGCGGCGCCCGTGATTGAGTGAGCCCGTTATGATCGTTTCCGGCCGGATTTTATCGCCGGGGCGTCTCTGAGGTTGGCCGCCACGGCGCTCCCGGCGCGCATTTTTGGCTATCCATCAAGTCACTAAACAGCATGTTGATAGACGAGGGTCGCGTAACGCAAGTCAGCGGCCGCCTGACCCTTAGTGTGACTTCCGTATTGTTGGACGGGGAACGCCTGGACATCGCCATCGCGCCCCAGGCGAATCTCTTTCTTCGCGATCAGGAAGGCGCGAGGCGGGTTTCCCGGCAACCCCGCCGGTAGCTGGGACTTCAACGGCGGTTATGGGCGGCGTTTGGCCGCAGGGGAATTCCCTGTCACATCACGCCGCATGCCAATGCGGTGTATGAAGATCGACGAGCGTGGCGCGTACCGTGTCGCGCTTTGCGGGAGTGGAGTACCAGCTTACGAGCAACCTCGCCGTGGATGTGACAGCCCAGCGCGTCGGGATAAACGGGAGTGGCATGGACCGGCAGGTGCTGGTGGGCCTGACGGTGAACTTCGGAAAATTGCGATGACCTGGATATACTGAGGTCATGACCCGACGCCATTTAATCGCCGCGATGGGCGCATTTCCGCTCGCGGCGGCCACCGTTCCCCGGCCCTCTCCGGATTTCGAAATCATGTTACTCAACGGCAGAAAGGTGAAGCTCAGTCAGTACAAGGGGAAGGTGCTGGCGTTTGCCTGTGTGCTGACCTCCTGACCGCATTGCCAGACGCACGCTCAGGTCATGAGCGCGATTCACAAACAGTACAGCAGCCGCGGATTTGAGGCGGTGTTCGCCGCGGTGAACTTGAATCCTGAGGTGAAGTGGTTTATCGATCGTTTCGAGGTGCCGTTTCCGGTGGGAACGGGCGATGCGGACAAAGCCCGCCTGTATATGGAGTTCACCATGACAAGCCCTACACCGGTGCCGTGGCTGGTATTCCTCGATCGTCAGGGGACGATCCGTTATCAGTTTACCGGCAACGATCCGTTATTCAATGGAGGCGAGCCACCGGTGCGAGCCATTGTGGAAAAATTGCTGGCGGAAAAACCGCCCGCAGCGGCTCCGAAGAAGAAAAAGAAATAACGTTACTGCGACAGGATGCCGCTCAGCTCGTCAATCATTCTCCGCTCATCCGGAGAATAGTGGTTCCTGAACTCATCACTGATGACATAGGCTCTGCGACGCGGTTCCGGCATACGGCCCATTCGAATCACTTCCCGCCGGATTTCCTGCCGGCGCTCCGGCGGCAGATCCCTCATGCGGCGGAAAACCTGCCGTGCGGCCTGTTGCCGCTCGGGCGGCAATTGCTGGAAGTTCTCGTACTGGGTTTGGAGGCGTCTTTTCTGTTCGACCGGCAATTCGTTGTAGATCTCGAGATTTCTTTCAATCTGTCTGCGCCGCTCGTAAGGCAGCCGGGAGAGAGCCCGCTCCCGCTGTTCGGGAGACATGCGGGAGAATCTTTCGAGCATCTCCCGTCTTTTGGCGCCGCCCGGACCGCCTTTGCGCAGCTGCGCATCGGCCATGGGAGCGGCCAGCATCAAGGCGATAAGGGGGACGATCAGACGCGTCCACATTGCAATTTTCACAGTCGCCGCGTCGCGGTGTCGGCCGCAGCCAGCTCACGCAGCATCTCCATATCTTCCAGCGCCGTTTCTATCTGTTCCACATCCAGGGAAACTTCTCCCTTGGCAACGGTGTTCCCCGCGGGAGGTGTAGAAATGCCTCCCGGCCGCATCCACAGCCCGGCGGCGAGAATCAACGCCGCCGCAACCGGTACCGCCGGACGCCACATCGTCGCACCCGAGGCGGTGATCCGGCTCCACGCCCGGTTCCACCAGGCGTCTTGCTGGTCGAATTCAATCCTCGCCCTCAGCCGCTGATCGAAGTTACCCGAAACCGGCATGGCTTCAAAGGAATCGAGCGCGTTCCATACGGCCATCTGCGATTCGGCGAAGGCCGCGCAGGCGGGGCACTTTTCCATATGCAACTCGAACACATGCGCCATTTCCGGAGCAAGCTTATGGTTACAGTAGTCGAGTAGGATGCCGGCGTTCTCTTCGCCTTCCAGCAAGGGGCATACGGTGAAAGGGGGCGGTTTGCGGCTCATGTCGTGCTTTCGGTTTACTTCCGGCATTCTATCCTCCATCCTCCCTTTAAGCAAGGTGCGCCAGCCTCGCCCGCAAGGACTCATACGCGCGAAACAGAAGCGACTTCACCGCCGATTCCGAACACCCGAGCGCGCCCGCGATCTGCGAATATTCCATCTCCTGATACTTATGCATCAAAACGGCTGCCCGCTGTTTCTCCGGTAAAGTTTCAATCGCCGCCCGGACCTCTCGAAACCGCACCTCGCGCACCATGCTTTGTTCCACCGAGGCGCCCTGATCGGGAATCTGCAGGGCTACGCCTTCGCCGGATTCCGCATCCAGGCTCTGCTGGGTTTTCTGATGCTTCCCATCGCGAAGCCAGTTCAACGCCAGATGAGTGGCAATGCGAAACAGCCACGTGGTGAACTTCGCTGTCGGCTCATAACTCGAGCGCGACCGGTACACGCGCAGAAAAACTTCCTGAGCCAGCTCTTCGGCCACACCCTGATTCACCACCATACGGTACAAGAAGTGAACCACCGGATCACGATGCCGCTCCAGCAGGATCGTGTAGCTATCCACACACCCGTCCCTGACCCGCAGCATCAGCTCGGCATCGCGTTCCAGGGTAGCCACAGCTATCACATCTTGTTCAACACGGGTTGGTGAAGAAGGTTGCGCGGCGCGAAGCATTCGCTCTATTCGCCTTTCAGGGAACGATCCATCAGTTCGCGAAGCGCCTCCCGGGGCGACTTTCGCCCCTTGAGGATCGCCTCCATCTGCACGGTGATCGGCAGATTCACCTGGAACTTTCGGGCCAAGTCGATGGCCGCATAGGTGGTCTGTACCCCTTCGGCTACCATCTTCGTCGAGCCGAGAATTTCCGCCAGGCTTTTTCCCGAGGCTAACTCGATTCCTACGTGCCGGTTACGGCTAAGGTCGCCGGTGCAAGTCAGCACCAGGTCGCCCAGGCCGGCGAGGCCCGCCAGGGTCAACGGCTTGCCGCCCATGGCGACCGCCAGACGGGTAATTTCGGCCAATCCACGGGTGATCAGGGCCGCCCGGGCGTTGCTTCCAAGCCCCAAACCCTGGCATATCCCGGCCCCGATGGCGATCACGTTCTTGAGTGACGCTCCCACTTCCACGCCGATCGGATCCTGATTGGTGTAAAGCCGGAAGGTTGAACTGCTGAAAGCCTCCTGGACCCGGGTTGCGAGCGGCGCATCATCCGATGCGATAACGACTGCCGCCGGTTCCCCCTGGGCCACCTCTCGGGCAAACGTGGGACCCGAAAGAACAGCGACTCGCGGAGGAAACGCGGCGCTCATAATTTGTTGAAGCACCTGGGAGCTACGCAGCAAAGTCTCGTTTTCGATGCCTTTGGTGGCGCTTACAAACACCATTTCCGGACGCAGATGAGGCAGCATGCGCCCGCATACGGAACGCACATGATGGCTTGGCATCACGGTAAGGACGATGGCTGCGTTCTCCAGAGCGCCTCCCAGATCGCTGCCTGGAACTACGTTTAACGGGAGCCGGATGCCGGGCAGAAATACATCGTTTTGCCTGGAGGACGCCATCCGGACGGCGAGGTCCGGCTCGTATACCCAAAGGCGTACCATTTCGAATTTGGGGGCGAGCACCACGGCGAGAGCGGTTCCCCAGCTTCCGCCTCCGATGATAGAGAGAATCATCGCCCCGCGCCTTTGAATCGGAACACGTTTTCCTTCCCGGCGCGCAGCCGCGCGATGTTCGCTTTATGCCGCCAGATGACAAATGCGGAGCCGAAGATCGACGCCAGCAAGACCGGCATCGACGGATGCTGGATCAGATAGACGGCCAGCGGGAAAGTAGCGGCGCCAAGAATCGATCCGAGCGAGATGTGACGGCTAACGGCAACCGCTGCCACGAAGACAATCGTAGTACCCAGCAACGGCAGGGGACATAAATACAGAAAGGCTCCCACGAAGCTCGCCACGGCCTTGCCACCCTGAAACTTGAGAAAGACAGGAAAAGCATGGCCAAGGATCACGGCGACGGCGGCGAGACTGGTCCATAGAGGACTCAGATCCGTGAGCGAGGCGGTGAGCCACACCGCAAAATAGCCCTTGGCGATATCCAGCAGCAGCGTCGCCAGGCCTAAAACACGGCCGGCCGTCCGGAGCACATTGGTAGCTCCGATATTCCCGCTGCCCGACGCCCGGACATCGCCCCCGGTTTTGAGGCGCACCAGCAAATAGCCGAACGGAATTCCGCCAATCAGGTACGCGGCCACAACCGCCAGAAGATGTGTCATGACTCTGTGAGTGGGAACGATTCCAGTTTGGTATAAATGGAACGGTTCGGGCCGGGTTGGCTGTGATACAGATGAAATGCCGTCGCCTTGAACTCCCCAAAATCATCGGACGGGAGCGCGGCTACATGGCGTCGAAGCCCGGCGAGGGCCGGCTGGTTTTCAATCCGTGCGAGGGTTAGGTGCGGCGAGTAGGGTCGCGTTTCCCTGGCAATTCCCAGCGCTGAAAGGGCTTCTTCCGTTTTTCCTGCGAGAGTCCCGAGGGATTCAGGAGCGCGCACGGCCGCCCAGAAAACCCGGGGAGTGTGCGGATTGGGGAACCACCCGAGTCCGCGGATGGATATGGGAATGCTTGTATGTTCCATGCGCGCCAGTTGCGCCTTCACTTCTCCCAGCCGCGCTTCCGGCCACTCGCCGATAAACTTCGTAGTGACGTGCAGATTCGACGTCTGGCTCCAGCGCAGGTTGGCGATAGGCCGCATCGAGTCAATAAGTCCGGCTAGCGTATTCTTGATCTCTTGCGGGATGTCAATTCCTACAAACAGGCGCATGGCTGCCAGATAAGCTCCTAGGGTACCTTATGAACTGAAGATGACGCACGCCGCCACCATTCTGCCGCGCGAGTTTTACGCCCGTCCGGCGGTGGCGGTGGCGCGCGACCTGCTGGGCATGATTCTGGTGCACGGAGACGCCGCCGGGCGCATTGCGGAAGTGGAGGCCTACCTCGGTCTGGACGATGAGGCGGCGCATGCCTACCGCGGATTAACCGAGCGCACTCGAGTGCTGTTCGGACCGCCGGGACACGCTTACGTGTACTTCATTTATGGGATGTACGAATGCCTGAACCTGGTAGCGGAGCAGCACGGGTCGGCCGGGTGTGTGTTGATCCGCGCGCTGGAACCACTGGCGGGCGTGGACCGGATGCGGGAGCGGCGGCCGAAGGCCAAGCGTGTCGAGGATCTGGCGTCCGGCCCGGGGAAACTGACGATTGCCATGGGCATCACGCGGAAATTGAATGGAGCCGATGTGACGGCCGGCGAGCTTACGGTACGGCGGCCGGTTTCGATGGGGAGCTTCGAGATTGGCGTGGGTCCTCGCATCGGCATTACGAAGGCGGCCGCACGGCCGCTTCGATTTTGGATGGTGGGGAACAGCAACGTGAGCCGGTAAGTTCAATCGGTCGCTTCGACGTGCCATTCCTCGGGACTTTCCGGATGATTCACGAGCGGGCGGTGCAGGCCGAATTTCTTCAGATACGCGTCGATATCCCCCGCTTTGGCCGCTGTCAGCTTGGTCACAAGCGACGCAAGGTCCGTGCTGTTCAGATCCGCTGCCGCGTCCTCAAGATGCTTGGACCGGCCGGCGCCGCACTTGCAGGGCTCACCGCACGGCTTCAGACCGGATGACACCATAGCCTTGCCTCCGTTGCCGATTCCGGCAGTAACCTGCATCTGCTTCACATTTTCTATGGTTTTATCTTTGTCGGGCTCGGCGTCCTTCTTCCATGCGGCCCCGGCCAGTTCCGGCTCCTTTCCGTCCTTCGTCTTGAGGAACTCAGCTTTCGCTACCCCGCCTTCCCAGATCAACGCCGCATCGCTCAGGTGGCTCCAGGAAATGGTCCGCTCATCCTTATCCACCTTCGCCGGCGTGGTGGAGGTGTACTTGTTGTAGAGAAACATGTGGGCGATGTGATGTTTCTGCTGCCACTGAGAGGTACGGCCGCTATCCTTGCGCACGACGATACTATGCGTTTTCAACGCATCGTCCAGAAAGGCCTGCAATCGCTGCTGAAATGTCTTGCCTTTCGGATCAAAAGCCGCTACCGGTGGGGTATCCGCCATTGTCAAATCCTCCTACATGCTCCTGTTCAGTTGAGGTACAGCGCTTTCACTTTTCCTTTGCGGTCGACGCCTACCAGGGCAATATGCTCCACATCGCCGAAGCCGCGCAGGAAGACGAACAACTCTAACTGCGACCAGCCCGTATCCGCCCCTTTCAATTGCTCCTGTAATAGAACCTTTTGAGCGGGGGGCCTCTCAGCCGGCTGTGGAGATTGAATTTTCGTGGTTTTTGCCAAATGCTCAAACAGCTCGCGGCGCTGGCGCGCGGTCTTCCGCCGCTGATCTTCCGCCGCGCCGAGCACAAAGCCGGACCCGCCGTCCGCTGTTTTCCACTTCTGGTTGCGATAGAGAAAGGGACTCGCCGAAGCAGCCATCATCTTCGCCACATCGCCCGCGTTGAGCGCCGCCACGAATCGCACGGCCGCGTGAGCGCCGGTGACTTTGCCCTGCGATTCGTGCCAGGGCACAAGCAACAGGAGAGCGAGATGCCATGCCATTGTTCTCCTGACAGCGGAATTGTGACTCATCGCCTGGGTATTCTCATTCTGTCTCAACTTCTCTCCGGTTGCAAGTGCCTATGCGCTATGCGGGGGCCTGACGCTTCTGGGAAGCCGTCCGGCTTGCTCACGCGCGCCACTCGGTAACCTCTCGCGGAATCGTTTCAACGGGCTAGCGGCGAAAGATGCGGCTAAGCTCCGGCCAGCTTAAGCAATTGAGTATTTGATCCTTCTGGAGACCGGCCCGCCGCGCTTGCTCGATGCCGCCGCCAATGAAATCAAACTCGCGAATGCTGTGTGCGTCGGTGGATATGGCCAGCCGCAGGCCCGCGTCGCGGGCGAGCCTGGCATTCGCCGCGGAAAGATCCAGCCGGTTGGGATTGGAGTTGATTTCGAAAAAGCAGCCGTTTTTTTTGGCGTGTTCAATGACACGCCCGATGTCCACCTCATAGCCGGGACGTCTTAGCAGCAGGCGGCCCGCCGCATGACCCACAATCGTGCAATAGCGGTTGTCCATAGCCCGCATCATGCGGGAAGTCTGCGCCGCCTTGGGGAGCTGAAACTGGGAATGAATCGAGCACACGGTGTAATCGAGCTCGCGCAGTAGCACATCCGGATAATCGAGCGTTCCATCGGCCAGGATATCGACTTCGGCAGACTTCAGAGTGCGGAAGCCGTCCATCGATTCATTAAGCTTGTCAATGAATCGGATTTGCTGCCACAGCTCCCCTTCCGATAGGCCCCGGGCGATCTTGAGACTTTGCGAATGATCGGTAATACCCAGATATTCGTATCCCCGTGCTCTCGCGCCCGCGGCCATTTCGGCAATGCTGTTCGCCCCGTCGCTGGAGGTGGAATGGGCATGCAGTTCCCCGCGGATGTGACTTAACGATACCAGCGAAGGAAGCCGGCCCTGCCGCGCGAGATCCACCTCATCCCCACCTTCCCGCAACTCGGGCTCGATAAAGCTGAGTCCGAGCTGCCGGTAGACCGCCGACTCCGTTGGAAAACCGTCATCGGAGCCTGCGATTCCAAGCAGATCGCAGGCGCCCGCAAGTTTCCGCAAGTGCTCCCGGGAACCGGTGGCGGCGATCCATGCCACACCCCATTTTCCCGCGGTAGCGGTTTCGATTCGCAACGTAATCCCGGACGGGAGCTTGAAAACAGCCTCATTGGCGGCGCTGCTGAGAAGTTCCGCCTTTCCCCCATATCGTTCCAGTTTCGACACCACCGAGGGAAAATCGTCCGTGTCAATGAGAAATGAAATTTCGCCGATCACCTCAACTCTCCGCCGAAAGTCGCCGCTAGCCTCCGCGCGCGTGACGCCGCATTGGTTGACCAGGAATTTTTCCACGGCCGCGGCAACGGGATGGGCGGCGCGCAGCAGGATTTGCCGAGTCTCGGAGAGTGCTTGACGCACGTGCTGATCCATGCGCGCTCCGAGACTGGCAGCCACCTCGCCGCTGGCCAGCTTTTGTTTCAGTTCGCCCACCGTAGAAATTCCCAGCTTCCTGTAGATGCGCAGTACCCGCTGCGGATCCAGGTGCGGGTACTCGTTGAGCGCCGCCAGTTGCGGGCTTATTTGCGAGCGGAGCACGTCCAACTGCCCTAACGTGCCGCTCAAAACGATCTCCCGAATGGCTCCGCCAATCGCTTTGCCAATGCCCGGATAGGCCGTAAGATCCGCTTCCGAGCGCACCAGCTCATCGATACTTTCCGATAGCGTGCGGATGGTCTGGGCGGCGCGGCGGTAGGCCTTGATTTTGAAGAAATTTTCCTTTTGGGTAGTGAGAATCTGGGAAAGACTGGTCAGCCTGTCGGCAATCTCGGCATTACTCAAAGCAGGGCGCGCTGACATACCGTCTAAGACCATTGTCGGAAACATCCGGTTCTTGCGCACCGTCAACTACTCGTGATCCAGAAACTATTGGAGAATGAGCCGATCAAGGGAGATAATCGCGAGACTTTTGTCCGGCTCGTGTTTAATGGAGACGATCGTCAGTTTTCTGCATTTTGCGCGATGGTGCGGAAGGCGGTGCCGGAAGCCGAGGCCGCTGTCGTGCGCGGCAGTGCGATCACCGGGATTCGATGGAAGGATCAAGCTCCCTTCGATGCCGATGGGCCCGGCACCAGCGACATTGACCTGACGCTGGTCGGCTCAGACGTACTCCGTTATTACACATTGGACGGCTACTGGATTCCCGGAATCCACTCCAAGCCGTTGAGCGATAAAGACTCCGATATTGCCCCCGATCTCGTCCCTTTGCGAACGCGTCTGATGGAGATGGTGCAAAGGCCGGTTAACATTCAGGGTACGAGAGATTGGGTGCAGTACCTGCGCGGGGAGATCCTGGAACAACCCTATCTCGCCTTATTTGGCAGCGTGACCTGAACGTGAGGGTCCGGCTGCTCAGTTATAACATCCGCTTTGGGGGCATCGGCCGGGAAGAACTGCTGTCGAGGGTGATCAACAGTTGCGAGCCCGACGTGGTGATTCTGCAGGAGGCGATCCATCCGGATGTTGTCAAAAGACTGGCGATCGCCTGCAAGATGAAGGAATGGGGATCGAGGCGTGGGCACTCTTTGGGTTTTCTCAGCCGGATTGAGATCCGGTCCCATGAGTGGCATCATGCGCGGTTCGCCAAGCGCGCCTATCTGGAGCTGCAACTGCCGCAGAGCGGCATGCGGATCTTCGGCGTACATCTGGCGGCCATCCATTCGAACATCACCGAGCACCGCAGAGTTTATGAACTGAAGTCTTTACTCCAGGACATTCTCGCGCAGCACCCGGGCTTTCATGTGATTGTGGGCGATTTCAACACCCTTGCTCCGGGCGAGCGCCTCGACCTCGCGAAACTCCCTCTACGTCTGCGCGCTCTGGCATGGCTCTGCGGGGGTTCCGTTCGCTGGCGAACCATCCAGCTCATGCTCGACGGCGGCTATACGGACGGGTTCAAGCAGATCCATCCGCGGGACCCGGGTTTGACGTTTCCCACCACCGATCCTCACGTCAGGCTCGATTACCTGTTCATTCCCACTTCCCATGCAGCCGCTCTCGAGCGCTGTGAGGTCGTGCGCCACCCCGCCGCAGCCCAGGCGTCTGACCATTTCCCGCTGCTTTGCGAGATTTCGGCCGCCTGACACGTGCGCCGAACGCCGTAAGTACGTTACCCTGCCCCTAGGAATGCATTCTTCGTATCACGATCTGCTGCGCGTCCAATCGATAGAAAAAGTCACTTTGGAATTCACCACCCGGTGCAATTTGAAGTGCACCTATTGCGCGGTGACGCGGCCCTGGCATCGCAAGAATGACCTCGACCTGTCGGAATTCGACACGCTGATTACGGAAATGAAAACACTGGGCGTCCAACTCGTGCAGATTTCCGGCGGCGGCGAAACCACCATTGTAAAGGACTGGGATCAGTACCTGTCGAAACTCATCGATCATGGATTCCGCGTATCCATCATCACGAATCTCGCAAAGCCGTTAACCGCTCACGCGGTGCGCGCTCTTTCCCGGTGCAGCGAGATCACCACCAGTATCGACACGGTTCGTCCAGAACTCTACGAAGCCATCCGCAAGGGTGGCGATTTCGAAACGTTCGCTCACAATATTCTTCGGATTCGCGCCCAGTGCGCCATCGAGAACCGCAAGACGCCCTACCTGATCTGGAATGCCGTGGCCAACGATCAGATCATTGGACTGGTGGATGAGTGGGTTGCCATGGGAGTCGCGCTGGGAGTGGATCACTTCCAGATTTCGGAGATGGCGAAATATGATGACCTCCCCGGATGGATCAGCGTGAATCCAGTGGGTACGATGAGCAGCGAGGCTTTGGCGCTTGCCCGGATCGCTGTAGACAGAGCGCGTCAGATCGCCAAAGACTCCGGCAAAGTGTTCTTCATCCTCCCGGCGGTGGAAGAGGCGCTGCAAGGCAGCCGCAAGATGATGCGGACCGAAGTGATCCTGGACACCAGCAGCGAAGGGCGGCCGGTGTTCAAAAGTTCCCGCAGCTTCACGCAGATTGTGAACGTGGACGGAACCACAGAGGAGGTTCCTACTCCGCCGCCTACCCCCGTCGTTCCGGGCAAGACCACCAAAAACTGCCTGTTGCCGTGGACGGACGCCTTTGTCTGGGCCACCGAAGATGTCGCCCCCTGCTGTTTCTACAAAAGAATCCGGCCTTTTGAAGCGAAGGATCTTAGGAACGCCTTGAATTCCGAGCCGTTTATACAGATCCGCGAGGGGCTGCTTACCGGAAACCTTTCCAGCACGTGTAATATGTGTCCGATGTTTGCCCAAATCGAGGTGGCGGAATTCCAGCAGCGCGTGGCCGAACGTATAGGTTCCGCTTTCGTCAGAGCCTGAACTAGGCAACGACGCGAATTGCTTGGCTTGAGGGCAGGTCTGCTTTAGGGCGGAACCAAAGAAGGCGGTGGATCAAGTCTCCGAAGAACCTGATGTTGAAACCTGGCGTCGAGGGCGAATTCGATTCGCAGAACATTATGTCGCCTTCGATTGGGAAGGACGGCGGCCAATACTATCTGTTCTATGCCGGCGGCCCGTTCGGGCATGATCGTAACCCGATTTATGACCAGGCTTACGCACCGAATCTGATCGCGCTCGATAAAGGGATGCGGATGTACTACGTCCACAAACCGCCCACGAAAAAGCCCTGGGAAGTCCATCTTGCGACCTCGCAACCGTGGGAGTCCGGCGCGCTTTTCTACCCTTACGTGATCCGCGAGCGTGATCGTTGGATCCTTGAATCCCTTACTTCGCCGCCCGCTCGGGGACAATCCATAGCAACAGCTTCTGGCTCAGGTAAGCGCTCTCGTCTTCCGGACCGCCGACCTTTACCTCCTTCAAAGGCTTCCAGTCGCCCATATCGAAGGTGTTGGACACGATCCTTGTACCCGGCTTCAATTCCTCGAGCAGCTTGGGACGCAGCTTCAGGTTAATGCTGGGTAGCAGAAAAAGCGTTACCACCGTGGCTTCGCGAAAGTTCGCTTCAAAGAGATCGTTCTCCTCGAACCGCACCAACGCTTCCACTCCTGCTTTTTTGGCGTTTTCTTTCGCTTCTTTGATCCGCTCGGGGTTGATATCGATTCCCACCGCGCGCGTACCATAGTTCTTGGCGGCGGCAATCACGATCCGGCCGTCGCCGCACCCGAGGTCATAGAGAACATCCGTCTTTTTCACGTCGCCGAGTTTCAACATCGCCAGTACGGCTTCGTCCGTGGTGGGCACATAGGGTACATCCGGCTGACGCCGCGGTTGAGCGCTTTGGGCGGGAAGGAGTGCCGTTGCGAGCACAAACGCCGCGGCAAATCGGAAAAAAAAACATGTAGTCAGAATCATCCATGTCAC
>DATLCW010000149.1:0-2623 GCA_035526195.1 Bryobacteraceae bacterium | reverse complement strand
GACCTCGGAATCAGGCTAGCTACCGGGCTTGGCAGCTCCATTGCTCCGCCGACCTTAACTGTCGCCGATGCTCACCAACGCGATCATAACCGCTACCCCCGTTCCTTGCCTGCCATGACCCGTTCAACGGGTCCCCGGGCTTGCTAGTATAAAGGCCAAGAAGTTCACCCAGCCTGATTTCGAACCGAGCGACGGTGCAATGAGCAGACGGGGGGCGACCTATCCCTGGCTGGTCCGTCCACGCCGATGGTCAACCAGTTCTCCGTCTACCCAGTGCTGGACCGTCCTGTTAGCGGCCGCGTCCTCTTTGAAGACGTGATCCGGGGAAACTCGACACCGGCCATGTGGGTAAAAAGATGCCGGGCCGCTTTCGGAGGAAGACCGTGCCTGCGTACTCACCTTGCGGCAGATCGGCTTTCAAGCCAACCGGCGTCTGTTGGACGTCCCGAAAAGCTCGCACGATAGTTGTACTGTTCCCACACCTAGGCGCGGCTGCTGCGCCCTAGGATTGCTCCGCCGGTGCAGACAGGTTTGCGCGCAGACTTTGATTTGCTCGGTACCGAGATCTAACCGCTCCCTTACGGTCGCGGCTCGGTAAAATGCTGTAAACATGGACGAGGCGTTTCGCGTACAACGCCCACCACCGGCCGCCGCGAATGCTGCCGGCCAAAATCGCGGTGAGCGGATGGCTGGATAAATCATCGACACCATCGCACAGGATCCCTTCAACCAGGTAGCCGCCGGGAGCGATGAATCGCCCCCGTCAGGCCAATCCGTCCCTCACCTCAGGGACGCTGCACATTCTCGGCCTGCAGACCTTTTGGACCGGTCTTAACTTCGAATTCAACCTCCGAGCCCTGGTCGAGCGCACGATAGCCGTTCATCTGAATTGCCGAAAAATGAACGAACACGTCTTCTCCGGTGGACCGCTGAATAAAACCATATCCCTTAGCGGCGTTGAACCACTTCACAATGCCTTTTTCTCTCACGCAATAAATCTCCTGCTAACTACTCGAACCGAATGGGCTATTCTCTCTCCGCCCGCCGCCGCGCGTCAAGCGTTTTGTGCAGAATTATGGCCTAAGCGAGCCTGTCCGCCGCCTGGATCAGAGCACGAATGTATCCGTAGGCGAAAGCAAATGCCTGGTTGCCGCCCGGGTCGTCGGGATGATGCGGTACGTGATCCGGCATCAGCATGTATTCGTAATCCACTTCGCGATAGACTTTCAGCGCTTCGACGAAGTCGATATCGCCTTCGTCCGGATAAACTTCCATGAAGTCATTTCTCCGGCCGCGAATATTACGGAAGTGAACATTGAAAATCTTCTTCCGCTTGCCGAAGTAGCGAATCACATCCCCAATCTCCTTGCCGGGATTCTGAAGCATTTCGCTCACCGTCCCCTGGCAGAAGTTAATTCCATGATAAGGACTTTCGCGAATGGAGATAAATTTCTTCAATCCATCCACCGTGCCGAGTACCGTGTCGATGCCCTGGTAACCTTCAGGCGGCATCCCGGGATCGTGCGGATGACAAGCCATCCGTATCTTGTATTCTTTGGCCACAGGAATCACGCGATCCAGAAAATACGTGATCCGCTCCCAATAGCGGTCCGCCTTCACTTCTCCCGCACGGGTCAGTGGGGTGGGAGGCTTCGCCACACTGTGGCGCCAGGTGCTGTAATCGGAGCCGCCGCGGCCCGGGGACCGTTCCGTTCTTACCACGCCCAGCAAACTCATGTTGTACTTGATTGAGGGAATCCCGGCTTTCGCGCAGTCCTTGATAAGCTGCTGCACCTCGGCGATATCGCGGTCGCGTTCCGGACTCTCGGCCAGCATAATGGCGGGACGCGGCGTCTTGTCGATATGGCTGGAAGCTAGAAATGGCGGAGCCAGAACATCCACGCTCACCTGATGCTTCGCGCAAAGGTCCTTCAACCGCTGCAGGTCCTCGAGGGAGTGCGGACCATTCTTGTTCGCGCTGTTGGCATATCCGCAGATATTGTTCACGCTGTGGCGCTTGAAAAATTGCAGCCGCTTCTCGGTGGTCGGGCCGCTCTGGCAGCCCAGCGTGAAACGAATCGGCTTGCTCCATCGCCCGGTGGCGGCAGAGGAGTTAGTAGGAGCCGTTGCGGCAACGGTGCCGGCGGCAGCGGTTTGAAAGAAGGATCGGCGTTTCATCTGTGTTACCCGAATGGCTATTGTATACTTTCGGCTGATGTATTGGTTGGGAATTGATATAGGAACGGGCGGCTCGCGAGCCCTGCTGGTGGATCGGGAAGGCAGTGTGATAGGAAGCTTCACCGCTGCTCACGAGGAAATGACGATGCCCCGGCCTCTATGGGCGGAGCAGCGTCCGGAGAATTGGTGGGATGCCGCGCAAGCCGCCGTGCGCGGTGTAATGAGGGACGCTGGCGTCCCCGGCCAGCAAGTGACCGGGTTAGGCCTTAGCGGTCAAATGCATGGTCTGGTGGTACTCGATCGGGCCGGCTCCGTGATCCGGCCCTCGCTCATCTGGTGCGATCAACGCAGCCAGCCGCAGGTAGATGCGATCAATGAAACAATCGGGCCCGAGAATGTTTTGGCCCACACCGCGAACCCCGTGCTCACCGGGTTTACGCTGCCT
>DATLCW010000147.1:0-52448 GCA_035526195.1 Bryobacteraceae bacterium | reverse complement strand
TCAATGAGGCGCAGTTGCATGCCGGGCGGGTGTTAACGGACATGCTGCGCGACAAGTACGGGATTGCCGCGGAAAACTGCGTGACGCATGCACAGGTTTCGGTGAATCCCGTCAATTACCGGATTGGTGCCCATACCGACTGGGCGGTACGATTCCCTTACGCCGAGATGGGGCTGCCGGACAATTATGCCGCGCCCGTTCCCAGCATGACCGTTTTCGGTTTTATCTACGACAGCTCTTTCGTCTCGATCTCCGAGGCGCGGCTGTGGAAGGGTTTGTTATTGGCTCAGGAAGAGGTGCGGCAGGCGGCCAACGCCAAGGGCATGAAGGTGCCGGTCTACCGGGCCGCTCTAAACCGCAAATACAAGGAACTGACAGAGGCGCTGAAAGCGCAAAGGAAACTGGAGAGTTTATGAACAACAATGCTCTTGGTCTGGACGTCGGCACCAGCCGCGTGGTTCTGGCGCAGAAACCGGGCAAAGAATTTCAGTACCGTACGCAACTGAATGCCTTTGTGCGTATTCCGTACACGAAGATTACCGAAAAGGTGTTGCAGAAAGAGCAGGTCCCCTTCACCGTCAATAGCCAGGAACTGGTGGTACACGGAAATGAATCGGAGCGGTTCGCGGATCTGCTGGGTAGAGAGACGCGGCGGCCGATGCGCGGCGGCGTGATCAATCCAGGGGAGCCGGAGAGCGAAGAACAACTGGGACAGATTCTGCGCAGCCTGCTCAGCAACGGTGCGGGAGAGGGGCAGAAGCTGTATTTCAGCGTGCCGGCGCCCCCACTAGGGTTCCCCGACACTACTACGTATCATGAGGCGACGGTGCGGCAGTTGCTGTCCGGGATGGGCTATGACGTAGAGAGCATTAATGAAGGCTTGGCGGTGGTCTACGGCGAACTGGAAGATTCCAACTATACGGGTATTGGGGTAAGCTGCGGCGGCGGGTTGTGTAATGTGTCTCTCGCTTACCTTTCGGTGCCGGTGCTGAGTTTCAGTATCGCCAAGGCGGGCGATTTCATCGACTCGAGCGCGGCCCAGGCGGCAGGGGAGCTGGCGACGCGAATCCGGATCGCGAAGGAAGGCGAATTCCACTTCAATGGACATTTCACGGATAAGGTGAAGCAGGTAATCAGCGTCTACTATGACGATATGATTCAGTCGCTGGTGAGTGGGATGAGAGAGGCGTTCAGTTCGACGAAAACCATTCCCAAGCTGGGACGCCCGATCCCGTTGGTGTTGAGCGGCGGCAGCGTGATGCCGGCCGGATTTCAGGAGCGGTTTGAGCGGGTGCTGAAGGCGTCTGATTTCCCGGTGGCGATTTCGGAGATACGGATTGCGAAGGAACCGCTGCACTCAACGGCGAAGGGCGCTTTGTTGGCTGCGCTGAGCGAATCTTAGGGCGCTTGACCTTGTAATTGCTGCCGCGGCTGCCTTATGTCTTCGCTTTCTTCCGCACCACGCGCGTGCGCCTGCGGGGAACCGGAGCCGCGGCAAATGTATCCTCGACGATTTCCGCCTGTTCCTGGGCATGCCGCTTATGCGAGCCGGTGGCGGTGCTGGCGCTTTCCGCGCGCCCCACGTACCGGACTTTGCGGCGCGTAGGTTCAAGGATCGCATCCAGTTGTTCTTGCGCAAAGCGCCACGCGCCCATATTGCGGGGCTCCTCCTGCACCCAGAGCACTTCCACCGTGGATGGGAATTGCGAGAGCTCGCGCTGCGCCAAACTCCTGGGGAAGGGGTATAGCTGCTCGACGCGGATCAAAGCCACATTGCCGGCTTTACGTTCTTCCCGGGCGGCGGCCAGATCCCAATAGATTTTCCCGCTGCAGAACGCCACTCTCGTGACCTGTTCCGAGGGAGTATCCGGGATCACCTCGCAGAAGGCGCCCTCGGTGAATTCCGGGAGATACGATACCGCCCGCGGATGGCGCAGGAGGCTCTTCGGCGTAAAGATGATCAGCGGCTTGCGAATACCGCGGCGGTCCGGCCCGCCGCACATCTGACGGCGCAGCAAATGGAAATACTGTGCGGGCGTCGTGCAATTACAGACCTGCATATTGTTTTCGGCGCAAAGCTGGAGGAACCGCTCGATCCGCGCACTGGAGTGTTCCGGCCCCTGCCCCTCATAGCCATGCGGCAGCAGCAGCACCAGCCCGCTCGGCTGGCCCCATTTTGATTCGGCGGCGGAAATGAACTGATCGATCATGATCTGGGCGCCGTTGACGAAATCGCCGAACTGCGCCTCCCACATAACCAGAGACAAAGGATCGCCCAGGCTGTAGCCGAACTCGAAGCCCATGACCGCGAACTCGCTCAGAGAGCTGTCGATCACGTCCATGCGCGCCTGATCGGGCGCGAGACTGCGCAGGGGCATATACAGCTTGCCGTCTTCGGCGTCGTAGAGCTCCAGGTGGCGCTGGCTAAAGGTGCCCCGGGCGCTGTCCTGGCCGCTGAGGCGCACGGGCGTGCCTTCGAGCAACAGACTGCCGAACGCAATCGTTTCGGCGGTGGCCCAATCCACCGGCGCGTTGTTCAAAACTTCCTTGCGCTTTTCCTGGAAGCCCTTCAGTTTGGGATGCAGATGGAAATCGTCTGGCAGCGTGGTAATGCCACGGATCACCTTTTCGATGGTGCCGCCGTCCACAGCAGTCCGTGCATTCACCCCTACGGGATCAGGCTGCACCGGACTCAGCTCCTGAACTTCAAACTCCTCGCCTTTATTTTGAGCCGCGTCGAATGCCTCGCCGAGCTTCTGCACATAAAGTTTCCGGATCTCTTCGATCTCGGCCGGGGTGAGTATCTGTTCTCGAATGAGCTTCTCGCTATAGAGCTTCACTACTGAAGGCTGCTGGCGGATCTTGCGGTACATCACGGGCTGCGTGTAGCTGGGATCGTCACCCTCATTGTGGCCATGCCGGCGGTAGCAGAACATGTCAATGACCACGTCCCGCTTGAACGCCTGGCGGTACTCGAACGCCAGCTCGGCCACGCGGATACATGCGTCGGGATCATCGCCGTTGACATGGAAAATAGGCGCCTGCACCGTTCGCGCCACATCCGTGCAGTAATGCGTGGAGCGCGCCTCGTAAGGGTTAGTGGTGAAGCCGATCTGGTTGTTAATGATCAGATGGATGGTGCCGCCGGTGGTGTACCCTTCCAACTGCGACAGATTCAGCGTCTCGGCCACCACTCCCTGACCGGCAAAAGCGGCGTCGCCATGAACCAGCACGGGGATCACGCGCTCGCGATTGGAATCGCCAAGCCGGTCCTGCTTGGGACGCACAATGCCTTCCACCACGGGATCCACTGCTTCCAGATGGCTGGGATTGGGCGAGACCGATACCTTGATCTCGGCTCCGCTGGCCGACCGGTGTACGCCGCTCGCGCCCAGATGGTACTTCACATCGCCGGAGCCTTGGGTCGCCTCGGGGTCCATCTCCCCCTCAAACGCGGAAAAGATCTGCGTCATCGGTTTGCCGATGAGATTTGCCAGCACGGTGAGGCGTCCGCGATGGGCCAACCCCATCACCACTTCATTCACTCCGGTATTGGCCCCCTGGGACACCACCAGGTCCAGAATCGCGATTGCCGATTCCGATCCCTCGAGAGCAAAACGCTTCTGCCCCACAAATCGCGAATGCAGGAAATGCTCAAACTGCTCCGCTTCAATCAGCATCTGAAGTGTACGCCGCCGCGTCGCCTTTTCGATCGGCCAGGAATTCGCCTGCGGCTCCATGTGCTGCTGCAGCCAGCGCTTCTGGTCGGGATGCTGGATATTCATGTACTCGCAGCCGATTTTGCCGCAATACGTGCCGCGTACGGTCTCCAGAATTTCCCTTAAGCTGGCTACCTGCGGCGCATCGCCGCCTTTGGACCGGCCCAGCGTGCCGGTGAGGAATTCGCGATCCAGATCCCAGATCGTCAGGCCGTAGGTGGCGGGATCGAGTTCCGGATGATATTGCGGTTCCGAGCCGAGTGGATCCAGATCAGCGATCAGATGTCCGCGCACGCGGTAGGCATTGATGAGCTGCAGCACGGCGGCTTGTTTCGCCACCTCTTCGGAGTAGGGGCCCTGGCCGCCGAAACCCGGGAGCGCGTGCATACGGTCCGTTTCCCAGCGCACCGGATGGTAGGGCAGCTTCAGATCGGCGAAAATCGTTTCGTAGAAATCGTGATCGCCCTGCAGCAGCTCCTGCAGATGGGCGAGAAACATGCCGGACTCCGCGCCCTGAATGATGCGGTGATCGTAGGTGCACGAAATTGCCATCACTTTGCTGATACCGATCATCGACCGCACGCTGGACGAGACTCCCTGATACTCCGCCGGATAGTCAATGACGCCGGTGGCGATGATGGCGCCTTGGCCGATCATCAGCCGCGGCATGGAGCCGAACGTGCCCACCGTGCCGGGATTAGTGAGCGAAATGGTGGTTCCCTGGAAATCCTGCGGCATCAGCTTGGCGGTGCGGGCGCGCGCCACCAGATCGTCGAACGCCTGCATGTATTGCTGGAAGTCGATCGTTCCCGCGTTCTTGATGGTGGGAACTACCAGTGCGCGATTTCCATCCTTGCCCGCGGTGTCCACGGCGATGCCCAGATTCACGTCCTTGCGCACGATGCGCGTCGGCTCGCCGTTCACTTCCGCAAAGGCGCTGTTCAGGTTGGGAAACCTGCCCAGAGCTTTCACGATCGCCCAAGCCACCAGGTGCGTAAACGAGATCTTGCTCTTGCCTTGCAGAGACCTGTGCTGATTGAGAATGCGCCGGTTCTCTTCCATCACCTTCACGGGTACGATCCGCTGCGAACTCGCCACCGGGATGGAAATCGACTGCGCCATGTTCTCGGCGATTTTGGCGGCGACGCCCCTCAGCGTAACCTGCTCCCCCGAAGGAGGCGGCATAGATGCGGCAGGCTTGATGGCCACGGAGCCATTGGCAGGGACCCCGTTCCTGGGCCGGCCCTGGAAAACATCGTTCCAGCTCTCATCCACATCGCGATTGTCGTGCAGATAGCGCTGGTAGAGTTCATCCTCGAGCCAGCTGTTTACAGTAATCGGTGATTCAGGTTCTTTTGGCATGGGAATAACAACGGCAGGCGCGCCTGTTCCATGTTCCATGATACCGTGAACCCCGGTAACCGCCACCGTCAACGCCAATCAAAGCAGATCAAGACAGATAACTTATCCGCGTTCATCGGGGTTACTCTGCGGCCGATAAACCAGCCGCCGGGAGCGCTACAATCCGTGGAATGCGTTTGCTCGTTTTTTCCGATATTCACAGCGATCTGCGATCGCTCGAGCGCCTGATCGGCACCGAAGCCGATTACTACTTTGCCGCCGGAGACCTGGTGAGCTGGCGGAAGGGCCTCGATGCGGCCGGTGAGATTCTGGCACGACGGGCCGGCAAGGTGTACGTTATCCCTGGCAATCACGAATCCGACACCGATACCAAAGGTCTCTGCGAGCGTTACGGACTCATCAACTTTCATGGCCAGATTGTACGCATTGGCGGATATCATGTGGCGGGTCTGGGATACTCCAATGTCACGCCGTTTGGCACGCCGGGCGAATACAGCGAGGAAGAGATGGCATCCCGCCTCGCTTCCTTTGCCGGCCTCAAGCCCCTCATTCTCATCTGTCACTGCCCGCCAAAGGGCACCGCGCTCGACCGCGCCGGTATGGGCCTTCATTTCGGAAGCCCCGCCGTCAAGGAGTTCCTCGACAACGAACAGCCCGTGTATTTCTTCTGCGGCCACGTGCATGAGGCCGAGGGTGTGCAGACGGTGATCGGCGCCACCAAAGCCGTGAACGCCGGTAAGCGCGGCTTTATGCTCGAAATTGAGTGAGAGCGCTAGAATGAACTCACCGCATGCCATTATTTGAAGGCGCTTTTGCAGCCGCTGTTACTCCCTCCCGGCGCGATTTTTTCCAGATGGACCTCGGCGCCACGCTGGAAGTGATCGATTACCTGTGTTCCCACAATGTCCGGGGGATCGCGCTGTTCGGGGCCACGGGTGAGTTTCCGCACTTCACAACGGAAGATCGCGTCCGTCTCACTCACATGGCAATGAAGCGGAGCCGCGTCCCTGTCATCGTCAACGCCACCGCGTCAAGCTTTGTGGACGCCTATGCCATTGCCGACCATGCCGCCGCCAACGGAGCCGCCGCTGTGCTTGTGCAACCGCCCTATTACTTCCGCTACCGCGTGGCGGAAATCCGTCAGTTCTATCGTGAAATCATCCATGGAGCCGGGGGAAACATTCCAGTGCTGCTCTACAACCTTCCCGCGTTTAACAATGAGGTTTCCATTGAACTTGCGGTTGAATTGCTCAATGATGGGCTGGCCGCGGGCATCAAAGATTCCAGCGGCGATTGGGATTACTTCTCGAAGCTCCTGGAGGCTCGGCGGCATCGCGAGTTTACGCTTCTGGCGGGAAATGACTGCATCACCATGCGCGCCCGCTCCGCCGGAGCGGACGGCTTCATCTCCGGCTGCGCCTGCGCGGTACCGGAGCTGCTGGTGTCCCTCGACGATGCCATTCGCGCCGGAAATCCAGAACGTACCGCCCGGCTAGGAGGGTTGCTCGATGAGTTCCTTGCCCAGGTGGACCGTTTCCCCGGACCTCTCGGTATCAAGGAATCGCTCACGGTCCGGGGCATGAAAATGGGCGGACGCGCGATCCCCTACGCCCCGGAAACCGAGCGCGCCGCCGAAGAATTTCGCGAATGGTTCCAGGGCTGGCTTCCCGGCATGCAGAAGGAGGCGCGTGCGTAATCTCCTGCTGGTTCTCGCCGGGGCCGCTCAGCTCAGCGCCCAAGTGTACCCTGCCGGACCACAGGTGGTGACGTTCTTCTCGAGCGTCGATGATTCCGATCAGTTCTACGCACTTTATGTGCCGCGCCGGTTCGACCATTCCCGCAAATATCCGCTTGTAGTCAGCCTTCATGACGCCGGTTCCAATCACCGCTTGAATCTGCGACGGGTCTTCGGAAGAGGCAATCGGGTGGGAGAAACCGATGCGGAAGCCAGCCGCTACTTTCCCCCTTTCAAAGATGTGGATTTCATCGTGGTGAGTCCATTGGCGCGGGGAACGCTGGGTTATAAAGGCATCGTGGAAAAGGATGTCTATGACATGCTGGCCGACGTCAAGCGCCGTTTCCCGATTGATGAGGACCGCCTCTATCTCACGGGTATTTCTATGGGTGGCGGGGGCGCGCTGTGGCTGGGGCTCACGCGGCCGGACATGTGGGCGGCCATCGCGGCCCTATGCCCCCAAACGCCGCCCGGCACGGAGAATCTCATCTCCAACGCCTCCAATCTTCCTGTCCGCCTCTTCCACGGCGCGCAGGATTTCCTCGTGCCTGTCAGTGTATCGCGCAAATGGAACACGCTTCTAGCCGATGCGGGATCGCCGGTGGAGTACACCGAATTTCCTTCCTTGAAGCACAACGTGTGGGATGCGGCGTATCGCGACGGGTCCATTTTCACCTGGTTTTCCACCCATACGCGAAATCGCTTTCCCTCCGCGGTCCACCTGCGCAGCTCTCAATACAAATACGCATCGGCCTATTGGGTGGAGATTACCGGGCTTACCCCGGGAACGCTATCGTCCATTGACGCTACGTTTACTGCCGCCAATAAGCTGAGCATTCATACCAGTCATGTTCAAAGTTTCATGCTGAAGCCCGATGGGCATCCTATGTACAGGGCTGCGCTGCCACTCGAGGTCATCCTTGATGGCACGGTTCTGAAAACCAAAATCACCGCGTTCTCCAACCTGGGAAATGGCTGGCGGCCGTTACCGTTGCCGCAAGCGGCCGGATCCAAACGCGCCGGGATCGAAGGACCGCTGTCAGAGGTGTTTTCCGGCCGCCACATCTATGTGTACGGTACCGGTGGCTCGCCGGGAGACGACGAGATTAATCGACGCCGGGACTTGGCAAAGGCCGCCGCCGAATGGTCCACCCCCACAAACCGCCTGCAACTCAATCTGCGCGTCGCCATGGATCGTGAGCTGAACGATGCGGATCTTCGCAGCGCGAACCTGGTGTTGTTCGGCAGCCGCGAGACCAACGGCGTGATTGCCCGCATGGCTACGCAGTTGCCTTTTCACCTGAATGCGGGCGCCGCGGACTATGGCCTGTTCTATGTATGGCCGATGGGCGGACGAACGGTGGCGATCAACTCCGGGCTGCTGTTCTCAACGGGCGTCGAATACACGAAACGTATTCCTTTCCGTTTCCTCGTACCGGCGACCGTAGTGGATAGCTTCGGGGACTATATTCTGTTCAAAGGCTCGCTCGAAAACGTGGTAGTGGAGGGCCGTTTTGACGCCCATTGGAACGTGCCCCCGGGGGATTTGGAGAAGATGGTCGCTACCGGAGCCGTCTCAGCGGCGGGGCGTCGTTCCCGAGCCGAAACCGGGACTGGAACCGGAGTTGCCAAATCCGGAATTGCCGAAACCGGGGCTGCCAAATCCGGTGCCGCTGCTTCCCGTACCGCTGTTCCCCGATCCAAAGCCCGATGATCCCCCGCCGAAGCCGCTGAGCCCTCTGCTGGGACCTGTGCCGCCAGTGCCCACGGTATTACCCGGGTTGGTGGGGCCTTGTCCGAGATTGACTCCACCTTGCGTCATCCACGGATCGCGGCGGAAGTCATAGAGAAATTCCCACTCGTTGTACTTGCTCCGCTCATTGATCAGCTTGATCCCTTCGGCTTCGAATTTGCTCGCAACACCGGCGATGCCGCCGCCAAACGACATCCCGCCACCCATCGCGACTCCGGCGGGCGCCCCGCCCGGGCGCGGCGCCATCACTGATTGCATGATCGAGTTGATTGCCTGCTGATTCACCGGCGGTCCGGTGGAGCGTCCGAAGCCGCCCTGTTGTCCAAATTGTTGTTGTCCGAAGCCTTGCTGTTGCTGCTGCATCTGCTGTTGCTGCAACTGCTGTTGTTGCTGGTTGTAGCCGGATTGGTTGGCGCCCTGCTGGTTGAACCCGCCTCCCATCTGCCCGAACCCTCCTCCCATCTGGCCAAAGCCCGATTGCTGCGGGGCATTGCCCAAGGGCTGTGCCACAACACCGCCGGTTTGCGAATTAGCCGCCGGGTTAAATCCAACCGCGGGGCCCCGGTTAGTGATGCCGCCGCTGGTTCCGACACCGGGAATCAGTTGTCCAACCGGGTTAAAGCCGGGCGGGAATTGCGGATTGGGATTGGGAGGAAAGCCGGTCTGCGGGGCGCCGCCCGGCTGAGGGTATCCCGGAGGCTGTAAAGGCGCGGCAACACCACCCGGATAAGGAGGCTGCTGCTGCACCTGCTGCAACGGCTGCGGCTGCTGTTGCCCGTCAGGGGAAGGAGGCGGAGGCGGCTGGCCCGCATTCTGTTCCGGCCCTGGCACTGCCTGCCCGGCAGCCCCTTGCAGATCGCTCTGCCTCTGCCGGTTCGCTATCGTCACGCCGCCAGGGCCGGTAGTCGTGTTGCCGGTCATGGCGGCGCCTTGCGAAATGAAATTGTTCTGCCAGCCGTCCTTCTCTTTTTCGAGCGGATTCTTGGGCTTGATCACCAGGGAATCGGTGAATTCCCCATTAGGCCCGATATGAATCAGGCGCCATTCGTCTTTGCCCGTTAACGGATCGATGTACCGCCGCCGGAGGTAGCGGCGCTCGCTCGTGTTTTCCAGGTTCTCGATCGTTTGCGGATACTTCTTCTCCTTGCGTACATAGAGCTGAATGGCGCGGCGGTATTGCAAACCCCGTTCCACCAGGATCTCTTCTCTTTCCCGCTGCGCTTCAAACGCCACCCGCGGCATTTCCAGATACAGGCCGATCGCCGCCGCCGCCGCCAGCAGGAAAATGAACAGCAGCATGAAACCCGATTCGGATGTATGTTTACGTGGCGTCATCCGGTCACCGGTGGCTCCTCGAGCGGCAGCGTCTGCTGGTTCTTGGAGTCCGTATCCTCTACTACTACCGAGGTTAGCCCGATCCGCACAACCTTATAGCGGCGCTTGATCGTCTCTCCTTCGCTGACGACGTGAATCTCTTCCCCCTCCAGGAAAAAAGCGCGCCTGATCCCGCCGGTTCGCGGGGACGTGAAGCCATAGAACTTGAAAGGAATGGGTGGCGGCGGCGGCTTAACAGCCGGACCCGGCTTTACCTCAGCCGCCGGCGGCTTGGCGCCCTCCGCCAACAACTTGGCGGCAGCGGCGGCCTTCTTGACGTCGATCTTAGGATCCGGACCCGCTGCTTTTGGAGGAGGAGCCGTACCGATCTCGAACAAACTACGCATCCCTCCGTCCAAGGTGACATTCTGCAGCCTGGCCAGGAGATCCAGACGCAGTGTCGGGTCCACACGCATCGGGTCGGGACGATCCTCTTTCCCGTACTTCATGGAAGGGCGGAACTCGCCGATGGTGGGCCGTCCGAGCATCATCTTCCGTTCTTTCAATCGCTGTTGGGTTTGCTTTGGAGCGGGAGATGCCTCGGGAACTCGGGCCGCCGGAGTGCTCTTCTGCGCCCCGGGCGGCACTTCAGGATCCGCCAGCACGTTGGTGTAAAACGTATATGCCCCAAACAATATGAGCCCGCCCAGGAGAGCGACTTTCTTCGGCTCCGCACCGAGGTTCATGGGCGGACCTCCGGTGGAGCCAGCGCCGCTAACGGCATAGCCCCCTCGTCCCGCACGAAAATGTTGACCTTCATGTTGATATTCAACACTCCGTTGCCGCCCTGCTGGGGTGCCGCCGAGATATTCTCCAAAATGAAGAACCGGTTCGAGCGGTCAATCTTATTCAGGTACTGGACCAGATCCGCATACGTGCCGTCATAGTTGGCGGTGATCATCATGACAGCCAGGTTGTCGGTCCCTTCCACCTGCTCAAACGCAAACGAATGTTCCTTGGGCCGGATACCCACAGCCTTCGCCATATTGTTCAATTCCGACACCAGCGTCGAGGATGCCGTCCGCCGCCCCAGAAAATACCGGCTCATGAACGTATCGCCCTCTCGCCGCGCCTGCTCCGATTTCTTGACAAGCACTTTCAGCTGATCGATCCGCACCCGGCGCTGCAACATTTCCTTACGCAGCCCGATGAGTTGCTGCTCCAACTGCAGCGGGGAATCCGCCCACGGCCGGAATGCAAAAAGGGCCGCAATGAGGTTGGCCGCAATCAGCACACCCAGTACAACGCGCGCCGTCAGGCGCGGATCGCGCACCCTCGGCCTCACCGGCAGAGTCACCGCGGCGAGCTTCGATTTCAGCGCGCTGAGCTTAGAGCTTCTGGGCATAATTCACGTTCACCGTATAGCGGTACAGCGGCTCGGTCTGCGAGGGCGGCAGGATATTGGCGACATGAGTGGCTCCAAACTGAGGCGAACTCTCAAGGCGCATCAGCATCTCGATCACCGGCTCTGAAGACGGCGCCCCCACCTGCATTTCTAAAAAAATCTCGCTCTGCGGCGTCAGATTGGGACGGATGCGAATCAACCGTACGTTATAGGGAACCACCTTTTCGAGGTCGGCGAAAATGCGCGTCCAACTGATTCCCTTGCGCACCAGCAGTTGGTTGAGAAAGACGCTCCGTTCGATTACTTCGGCGTTTTCGGTACGCCGCAGCACCGATTCCAGCCGGTTCTGCTCCCCCACCATCGCCTGATGCTGCGCCCGCGCCTTCTCCACTTCCATCCGTGCTTCGAGCGCTTCATCCCGCCCCAGCACCGCGAGATAGACCAGCACTCCCAGAGTCACCGTGAGGATGATGCTCAAGGCGGTGGAGGCGACAATCCACGGCCGGTCCCGCCGAAACGGCTCGCTCGATAAATTGATCTGGATCCTCAAGCCGCCACCCCCACTTCTATCCCCACCCCTTGCAGATACCCCATCAGTCCCGCATTGTGAGGGCCGGCAATTCCTAGAGGGGAGCGAAGCGGCTCAATCGGCGTGTGCAATTCCAACTCCAGTGCCGGGGCAATGGTCTCTCCGAAGGAGCCGAAGCCGCACAACAGCAGCCGCTCCGGGCGCCGCTTTAACTCGTCTTCCACATAAGCAAACGTGGGGAATAGAACGGTGGTGATCTCTTCCGCCGACACCGCTGCCATCTCCACGCAGCGGAACATGCGGAGCACGTTATTTTCGGTTACCGCAACGCTCAGCGCCCGCCCGCTGAGCTTCGCCGTTACCTCGAGCGTCGTGGATCGCACCATGTTCAGCGCCGTCAGCGCGCTGATCGTCACCTGACCCGGATGCAGGCCGGACATCCGTAACGGGGCTTCGTAGCGGGCCAGGATCTCCAGCGAAACCACCGCCACCACCACATCCTTCTTCTTGCCGCCAGCCGCATGCGGCTGCACATGGAAGCTCACCGACGCCGCATCCAGATCGAACGGCACCGACTTCTTGACTCGAAACCGTACCAGCGACATCTGCTCGGCGCTCTCGCTTGGAAAGGAATCGAAATCGAGCACCGCCACCCGGCCGCAATAATCGGGCAGGATCAGCGCGCAGGCGCGGCGTCTCCTTTGCGAAGAACTGGCCGCTTGGGCCACGATAGCCGTCACCGCGGCGTCCAACGCTTCCGGTTTCAAAACGTTATCCCGGACCGGCGAGACGCTCAGGACGTCGCTGTCCAAGGGCTGAAATCCCGAAGTGGGCGTCTTGCCGCGCTGCGCCCAGGCAATCCCCGCCTCGGAGAATTCCAACGCGAATTCCGGCGGCGGTTCCTGCAGCAGGTGGGTTAGTTTCTGAACAATCGACACGATTCAACCCTCGATAAACGTGACTTTGTTGACCTCTTTGAGGGTGGAAACGCCGTCCCGGACCTTTTCCAGCGCCGAGTCGCGCAGAAATCGCATTCCCTCTTCCCTGGCGGCGCGCTTCACCTCCGATCCCGGGCGGCGCTCGAGAATCATCTCCCGGATCTTCTCGCTGAGGTCCAGCAGTTCATGAATCGCCGTACGGCCGCGATAGCCGGTCCCCCCACACTCAAAGCACCCGGCCCCTTCGTAGAAAATGACGTCGTCCCATTCCGCCATGTTGAGCCCGCTCTCGCGCAGGTACTCGGCTTCGTAGGTAACTGGCTTCTTGCAATGCTCACAGATGACACGCACAAGGCGTTGCGCCAGAATGCAGTTAAGAGCGGAAACGAAATTGTAGGCTTCGACGCCCATGTTCAAAAAGCGTCCCAAAACGTCAATCACGTTGTTGGCGTGGACGGTGGTGAACACAAGGTGGCCCGTCAGCGCGGCATTGATCGCAATCTGAGCCGTTTCCTGGTCACGGATTTCGCCCACCATCACCTTATCGGGGTCATGCCGCAGGATGGACCGTAAGCCGCGGGCGAAGGTAAGCCCCTTCTTTTCGTTCACCGGAATCTGGGTAATGCCCTTGATCTGGTATTCCACCGGATCCTCGATGGTGATGATCTTGTCTTCGTCGTTCTTGATCTCCATCAGGGCGGCGTAAAGAGTGGTCGTCTTGCCCGAACCGGTCGGGCCGGTGACCAGCACCATGCCGTACGGTTCCCGGATGGCGCGGCGGAAGCGGGTGATTTCCAACTCCGCGAACCCCACCACATCCAAACTGAGCGAGGAAAACTTCTCGCTCATCGATTCTTTATCCAGAACACGAAGCACCGCGTCCTCACCGTGGATGGTGGGCATGATCGATACGCGAAAATCGATCAGGCGGGACTTGTAGCGCACCCGAAAACGGCCGTCCTGAGGCACGCGCCGTTCCGCGATGTCCAACTCGCTCATGACTTTAATCCGGCTGATGATGGTCGAGTGCCACTCTTTCGCAATCGGCGGCATGGCGTATTGCAGCACACCGTCAATGCGGTATTTGATGGCCACCTCGGTGTCCCGGGTCTCGATATGGATGTCGCTCGCCCGCCGCTCCAGAGCGTTGAAGATCGTGGTGTCCACCAGCTTGATGACCGGCGCGATGTCCGAGTCCACCGCCGTAAGCCGGTCAATCGAAAGGGTTTCGTCCTGATTTTCTTCATCGCCCACCACGTCCAGAGCGAAACCCTCGGTCACCTCTTCGAGCACACGCTGCGACTGTTCGGTCTTCTTCAGGAGATCGGAGATCTGCGAAAGGGTGGCCACCTTGACGTGGAGCTTCTTCTCCAGCAGGATCGAAAGTTCATCGATCAGGTTGAGGTTGCGAGGATCGGCGAGGGCGATTTCCAGCGTGCCGTTTTCTAACTTGAGGGGTACGAAATTGTACCGGAACATCAGGTCCACCGGGACGTTCCTGAACAGGTCGTGGTCGATCCGGCCTTCCTTAAGGTCTACGAATTCACAGCGATAGCGCGCAGCCAGGGCGCGGGCGGTGTTCGCCTCCTGGACGGGGTCGTTGAAGCGGGGACGGTCGGGCGCTGCCACGTATATCTATGACGCGCGAGCGGGCGGAAGCGTTGATGATACTATGCGCGGCGTTTGTTATCATGTTCATCAAAGGTGATAACATGATCCGCACCCAAATAAGTCTCGACGAACACGAGTACCAACTTGTGAAAGAGGAGGCACGGGCTCATGAAATCTCCGTCGCCGAATTCGTCCGCCGCGCGGTGCGTGAAATGTTGCCACCCAGGACCCGTGCGCCATGGATGCATTATGCCGGTTTCGTGGAATCCGGAGACCCGAATTCGAGCACCTCCATTGATGACATAGTCTATGGCACGAAAGACTGAATGCTACGTGGACACGTCCGCCTTCATCGCGCTTCTCGATCGGTCTGACAGTTACCATGGGCTGTTCCGCAGGTTATTCTCCGAGCCGCCCGCGTTGGCAACCTCAGCGCTGGTGATTGCGGAAGGACATGGATGGTTCCTGCGCCCGTACGATCAGACTCGCGCCCTCCAATTTCTCGCATTCACAAACGCATTGCCGGATTTCGCCGTTCAGACGTTCGGCCATGAAGAACTTCCGAAGGTGATGCAAGTGGTCAAGAAGTATGCCGATCAAAAACTTACACTGGCTGACGCCCACGGGATTTCCATCATGCGAGAGCGAAACATACAAACCTGCTGGTCTACCGATCGCCATCTTGGCTTGAGCGGCGCGCGCCTCGTCATTTGAACATTTTGCCGGGTACCCGAAATACCCTATACTGCACTCCGGAATCCCCCTCAAACCCTGGAGACAGGAGGCGCGGCCAGTTGGCTGGCGATTCGCCGGTACATCACGGCCCGGAACAGCGCCCCGAAGTTTGGATCGTCCTTGATCTTCTTGTATATCTCAAAATTCGAATCGATCATGTCTTCCAGAGCGTCGCCGAAAAAGGAATCAAAGGCGAGCCGGCGCGTGTCCTCAGATGGGTTGAGGCGGGAATCCATCGCCCGGCGCAACCCTTCCACCTCCTGGAGACGCCGATCCATGTCGGCGGCGAAGTGTTGCACCCTGTCTTCGCCGGTAAAATCCGTTCCATAATGTTCGTTAATGTAGCTGAGGATCTCTGAAAGCGGCGCTTCGTCTTGCCGCGTCGGACGCCCGGTTCCCAAGGCGCCGATCGGCTTCAGTTCTCCATCCTCATTCATCAGCTTGATCGCGCCGGAACTCGTTTGCTGAATCCGGTACGACTCCATATTAATGTTTTCGGTAATTTCCACCGGCAGCGGACTCTTCGGCAGCTTCAGTTTGCGCAACAGGTGGCGGGTATATTGATAGATCTTCTCCAACTCCACATCAGTAAACGTCAACACCTGGGAGAGAAACGCGTACAGCCGCACGTAGTCGGAAACGTGCTTCCGGAAATCGGCCCGCTCCTCCTCCGAACGCCCCTCATACACCACAACCACCGCATCCAGAAGCGGCTGAACCTGTTCCTGCTTTCCCTCGGCGCTGAAATACACCATGGCGAAATCATCTACTTCGTCGCTCCCGAAGATGTGATAATCCTCCACCATCCGCTTTAAGTCGTACAGCTTGTTCGGATCGGTAGGCTCCGTGAGCAGCGTGGTTTCAAAGTACGGCTGAAACGCCTTCTGGATATCGCCGGCCTCGTTGACGAAATCGAGAACCATGGTGTCGTCTTTGTCGGGATGAATCCGGTTCAGGCGGCTGAGCGTCTGAATCGCGTTCACGCCGCCCAGTTTCTTATCCACGTACATCGTATGCAGAAGGGGCTCGTCGAAACCGGTCTGATATTTCTCGGCCACGATCAGGAAACGGTACGGGCTGGCCTTGAACGTCTCCGCCGTCTGACTTTCCGGCAACCCGTTCATCCCCTGTTCCGTGAATTTCAAACCAGTTTCAGGATCAGTGACTTCGCCGGAAAACGCCACCAGCACTTTGTATGGCAGTTTCCGCCCTCCCATCTGCCGGTCCAACTCCTGCTTGTAGCGGACCGCGTGGAGCCGGGAACGCGTGACCAGCATTGCTTTGGCCTTCCCCCCGATCTTCTCCTTCACATGCCCTTGGAAGTGGTCGACCATCAAGCTGGACTTCGTCCGCAGACCATGTTTATGAAGGTCGGCGTAGGATCGTAGGAGGTACGTTGCTTCCTTGCGCTCGTACTTCGGGTCGTCCGCAATCTTCTTCAATAAAGCGAAGTACACCTTGAAGGTCGTGTAGTTCTTCAATACGTCCATGATGAAGCCTTCTTCGATCGCCTGCCTCATCGAGTACAGGCTAAATGGCGACATCTGCCCATCCGGCCGCGATGTACCGAAAAGCTCTAATGTCTTTGGCTTCGGAGTTGCCGTGAATGCGAAGAAGCTGACATTTTCCAGCCGCCCGCGCCGCTTCATGGCGGCTTCGATGGCCGAGTTGATGACGTCTTGTTCGTCTCTGCTTTCGCCCGCTTCTTCCTTCGACACTTCTTCCAGATTCCGGACCGTGAGAACCTCCTTCAGGCTCCGGTTCGACTCCCCACTCTGCGACGAGTGTGCTTCGTCCACGACGACCGCAAAACGATGGCCCGGCAATTCCCCGATCTTCTCCGTAACAAACGGAAACGTCTGGAGGGTGGTGATAATGATGTCCTTGCCTTGCCTCAGCGCTTCCGCGAGCTCCCTGGACTTCTCTTTTTCGATCGCCGTCACAACACCCTTTACCTGTTCGAAGCTTCGAATGGTCCGCCGAAGCTGCCAGTCCAGAACGCGCCTGTCGGTGACTACAACGATGGAATCAAACACCCGCTTGTTATTCGCGCCGTGCAGTCCAGCCAACTGGTGGCATAGCCACGCGATTGTATTTGACTTCCCACTACCGGCGCTGTGCTCAATCAGATAATTCCGGCCCGGCCCGTTCCCTTTGGCGTCCCGCACCAGCCGCCGCACGGCATCCAACTGGTGATACCGGGGGAAAATCAGTTCCCATTCCTTGGTCTTCCTTCCCTTGTCATCCACCTTTTCCCGCTTCACAAGGAAGTGGTTGAGTATATCGAGCAGGCTGTCCTTCTGCCATACTTGCTCCCACAGATAGGCGGTGCGAAACCCGCGCGGATTTGGCGGGTTGCCCGACCCCTTCTTCTGTCCCTGATTGAACGGCAGGAAATGAGTCTGGCCGCCGCGAAGATGCGTGGTCATGAACGCAAGGTCCGTATCCACCGCGAAATGCGCCAGGCACCGCCCGAAGCGGAACAGCGGCTCCTTCGTATCGCGATCCAACCTATACTGCGCCACGGCATCTTGGACGGTCTGGCCCTTAAGCGGCGTCTTGAGTTCGGCCGTGATCACGGGTAGACCGTTTACAAACAGAACGACGTCGAGACTGTTCTCGTTCTTGCCGCTGTACCGGACCTGCCGCATCGCGCCCAGCAAGTTCCCTTCGTACAGCCGGCTGTGCTCCTCGTTTAGCGAACTCTCCGGACGGAAGTACGCCAGGTCAAACTTGCAGCCCAAATCAACAACGCCTTTCCGTAGAACGTCCAATGTTCCCCGCGCCTCGATTTCACCAGTCAGGCGGCGAAGAAAGCGTTCCTTGACCTGTTCTCCGTGCTGGGTCTTTAGCCGTTCCCACGTCTGGGGCTGGGTGGCATAGAGGAAGCTGAACAAGATTTCGGAATCGAGGCACAATTGCCGGTCATACTTCTCCCGCTCCCGTCGGACGTACCCGTTCTCGCACAAGTGCTCGAATACGGTAGTCTCAAAGTCCTTTTCAGAAGTATCCATATGTTCTGCCGAACGAGTTCTGGTCCGCGGCCTTGGGCGGGCGGCAATCGAATATGCGGCTTAACATTCGAATCTAATACATCTTCATGGCAATACGCGAGCTGTGTGCGTTTACTCAGCCGGAATCCGGGCAGACACGGGCTCAGTGGCACACATGACGCCCCGTCGATGTCGGCTACCGCGGAACCGCATCATCCGGGCTTCTCGTGCTTCCGAACTTCTTTCTCCAATTCCTCCGCAAAGGCTTCCGCATCGCTCTCCGGAATCAGTTCATGCTTGCCCGGCATCTTCCTCAAAATGTTCTGCGCCTTGATGTAAGTGTCCTGAAACCGGCGGTCTCGCGGCTCGCCGAGCAGCAAATGGATCTCGAAATTCTCCGTGCTGTCATTCAGGCTGGTCGCCCGTCCCACCCAGCGGTTCGCCTTCTCCACGATGGAACTTCCATCCACCATATCGAAAGAAACCGGTTCGTAAACGTGCCAGACCTGATTCTTCCATGCGCGCTGGAATTCGTACTCATAGTTCGGCGCGACGATGCGTTTCGGCGTCAGGTGCGCCGTCACCTGCCGCCGGTCCAGCGGCTCCCGAAAGCTTCGCCAGATGGCCTCATCGTCCCGGCGGCTCGAATCGTCGGTGAATGCGTAACGCTCTACGTACCGCTCGAACAGTTCCGCCGCCGTTTTCTCGAGGTCGTGGCTCAACCCAACACCAGCCGGAGAGAACTGGATCGAACTATCATCCGGCGGCAGAACTCTGGCAAGCAGTTGTTCGATCGCCCGGCCCGGCTCAAAGGGCAATTCAGATGGCAGGCTCTCCCCGACCGCGCTGACCTGATCCTGAATATAGCGTGTCAATTGGCGGAACCGGTTCCCGTCGATCTTCGTGAACATCCGGGTGATCCGTGCGTAATGTGTGGTGCAGATGGCGCGCAGAAACCCCGTCTCGCGCAAGTACACCGCCACGCCAATATTCAGGAACTCCTGGGTTACGGGATCATGCACGTAGCGCAAAACACTGAAACTGTATGGCGTTCTCATGCAAGCCTCCTTCTGACCTCTTCGCCGAACTCCGCGGCATGGGCGCTGACCGTCCACAGGTGCCGCTCGATCCTCGTCAGACTTTCATTGTTCCACTCCGGCGGCACATCCGCCAGGATTCCATCCAAGGCGGCTCCGGGCAGCGCGGCCAGCAAAGTGGTGAACCCACCCACATCAATCGGCTTCGACTTCAGCTTCCTGTAAAACACGTGGTCGGTCAGGTACGTCCAGGATTTCTTTCTGCTTGGCAATGCCTTCCTCGATCTCCGCTTCGCCCGCTTTGCCTTTTTTCTTGCTGATCGCAAGCGCCATAAAACCGGGCTGAAACTTCACCCTCTCCATCCGCTCCGGCGTCGTCTGGAAGTTCAAGCGCAGCGGGCGCTCCACGGTAATCTTGCGGTATCCGAAATCGCTGGTGTCGAAAATCTTGGAGTATGGACCTTCCTCGAACGCCTGCGCCAGACGCGCCAGTTCCAGAATATGCTCCTCTGATAGCTCATTCCGCTTATCGCCAAGACTACGCCGCATCTTACGGGCAAAGACTTCGGCTTCCTTCCCGTTCTCCTTGCGCACGGCGGCCCCGTTCACCAGCAACACCTTCTTGCAGCGGCTCTCCGGCTTGCGGTTCGTCAGCACCCAGATATAGGTGTGGATGCCGGTGTTGTAGAACAATTGACTGGGAAGCCCGACGATGGTTTCCAGCCAGTCGCTCTCCAGAATCCAGCGCCGGATTTCGCTTTCTCCGCTCCCGGCGTCGCCGGTGAACAGCGGCGAACCGTTCATGACGATCGCGATCCGGCTTCCGCCTTCCTTCACGTCCTTCATCTTCGAGAGCAGATGTTGCAGAAAGAGCATCTGGCCGTCGCTGATGCGGGGCAAACCCGCCGCGAACCGGCCGGCTTCGCCTCTAGCCTCTTCGGGGGTAAGGAAAGGCTGTTCCTTCTTCCAATCCTTGCCGTAGGGCGGATTAGTCAGCATGTAATCGAACTTTGCCCGTGGGTGGCCGTCTTCCGACAAGCAAGATTTGGGTTTGATGTTCTCGGCGTCCCGGTCGTCGCCCTTGATGAGCATGTCGGACTTGCAGACGGCGTATGTTTCGTCGTTCACCTCCTGCCCAAACAGGTGGATGTGCGCCTTCGGATTAATATCCGATCGCGCGTACTCTTTGAAGATCGACAGCATTCCGCCAGACCCGCAGGCACAGTCATAGACTGTGCGGCGCGCCTCCTGTTGCTTCAAAATGGGTGTGTCGCTGTTGATGAGGAGGCGCACCATGAGGCGGATGACTTCCCGCGGCGTGAAATGCTCTCCCGGGTTTTCGTTGGATTGCTCGTTGAAGCGCCTGATCAGTTCCTCAAAGACTGTTCCCATCGTGTGGTTGTCCACTCTGTCGGGGTGTAGCTCCACTTCGCCGAACTTTTGAATCAGCAGGAAAAGCAAGCCCTTCTCATCCAGCGTGTCGATCGCGTTCCGCAGTTTGAACTTGTCGATCACGTCCTTCATATTCTCGGAGAACCCGTTGATGTAGGCGCGAAGATTCTTTGCAATGTTCTTCGGGTCGTCGAGCAGTTTTGCGAAGTCGAACGGGGAGACATTGTAGAAGGAGTGGCCGGATGCCCGTCGAAGCTGGCCTTCCAGATTCTCCAACTTCCCATGGAGATCGGCATAGCGCTTAAGCACCTTTTCCTTGGTTGGCGCCAGCACGCAATCGAGCCGGCGGAGAACCGTGAACGGGAGAATCACGTCCGGGTACTTGCCGCGTTTTACATCGTCACGGAGGACTCCATCGGCGATGGACCAGAGAAAACCGCTGATCTCCTGAAAGTTGGTGCTGTTCATTGGCAATAGGCGAACTTGCAGAATATCGCGGTGAGTGTGCCTGTGTCTTCATACCGCGCCCCCTTCATGAGCGTGCGGTTGGCCGGTTCGCATCACCACTTCTACACCGTTCACATGCCATCCCGTGCTTCTATCCCTAACATAAGGAACGGTTTTCGACGCGAACCTAGCTTGAGCGCATCCCTTCTCATGCTCTAATAGCCATGGTTGCGAGTTGCGGGAGATTTCAGCCGCGGACGTACCATGTTCTCTGACAATCGAATCTTACAAAAGGTAGACTTCATCGAAAAGCAATTTTCGATTCGAACCCAGTCCCATAATCGGACACCTTGTACCGGGCGGACGGGGGCCCGGTACAAGACGGGATAAGCAGGATTGCTGAGCAAAAACTACCTTTTCAATCGAAAACGCTGCTCCGCTTGCCCCAACGCCGCTTCCCGCTGGACAATAACAGCATGGCGACGTTTTACCCGCGGGCGGAGCTGATCTCCATCCGCGAACGATGGCGGCGGGATGGCAAAAAGGTCGTCTTCACCAATGGCTGTTATGACATTCTGCATCCCGGCCACATCCGTCTCCTCGAGCGCGCCCGATCGCTAGGCGACATCCTCATCCTTGCGCTCAACACGGATTCCAGCGTGCAGCGCCTCAAAGGTCCATCCCGCCCTTTCCTCGACGAGCGCCAGCGCACGGAAATCGCCCTCTGTCTGGAAGCGGTCACCGCGGTCACACTCTTCGACGAGGACACGCCGCGCGAGCTGATCGCCCAAGTCCTTCCCGATGTCCTTATCAAAGGAGCCGACTGGTCCCATTTCATTGCCGGCCGCGAAGAAGTGGAAGCTGCAGGAGGCGCCGTCATGGCGCTATCGCTCGAAGCGGGCTACTCCACCACCAACATCGTCGATGAGATCGTCAGCCGCCGCCCTTGAATAATCCTGTCATCCGCGATCTTTTCCTCGATCTCGGCCGCGATGCCGCGTTCCAATCGTTATTGCAATCCCTGCGCGCCCCGGGTTCCATCGCCGCGCTCAGCGGTCTCACCCGCACCGCGAAAGCCATCTACCTCGTCCTTCTCTGGCAGGCCACCGAGCGTCCCATGCTCGTCCTCACCGAATCGAGCAAATCCGCCGAGGCGCTCGCTGAAACTGTGGAAACATTTTTCCATCTTCTTGTTCCCCAGCGCACTGGCGGCCACACCCAGCTCTTGCCGGCTTACGACATCCTGCCCGGCCAGAAACTTTCTCCGCACAACGAAATCAAGGAGGCCCGCGCCGTCGCCTTGTGGCGAATGGCCACCGGCAAAGCGTCCATCACCATCGCCCCCATCGGAGCCGCTCTGTGGCGCGCCGAGCCCGCCGGATTCTACCGGCAGCTCACTCTCACTCTCAAGCCGCTGGATGAGATAGCGCCGGAAGACCTCACCGATTACCTCCAGGGAATTGGCTATGAGCGCCGGGAGCCGGTGGAGATGGTCGGCGATTTTTCCCAGCGCGGCGGCATCCTCGACGTATTTCCTCCCGAATCCTCCAAGCCCGTCCGGATCGAGTTCTTCGGTGATTCCATCGAGAGTCTGCGCCGCTTTGAAGTCGACTCCCAACGCAGCGTCCTCAAAGTATCCGACTGCCAGATTCTTCCCCTGACGGAACTTCCCCGTACCCGCGAGCTCACCAGCGAATTGGGCGAATGGGCGCTCGAACCTGGTTGGGAATTCTACGCGGCAAAGGTACGGGAACGCTCCGGCACCATCGCCGGCCTCCTTCAAAACCCGGTGATCGTATGGGATGAGCCGGAGCAGATCGCCACCGGAGCGGAACGCTATCAAAAACGACTCGAGCAGTATGCGACGGACGTGCTTCCGCCCGCGCTGAACTTTTTCACTCTTGACGATCTCTTCACAAAGTTCACAACTTCAAGCCGGCTGCTGGTCAGGGAACTGGACCTGGCCACTCTTCACCCCGATGCCCCGGCCGTCCACATCTCCTCGCGCCCGTCGCTGTCCTTCCACGGGAATTGGAAAGTCGCCGCCGCCGAAAGCCGCACCCTCGTCGAACAAGGCAATCGTGTCATCTTCTTCGCCCCCTCTACGGGGGAAGTGGAACGCCTCGCCGACATTCTCCGCGAGTATTCGATTCCCTTCCAACTCGGCCTCGATCCGAGCGAAGGCACGCCGGAGTATCTGGCCGAGCGCTCCTACTTCGCCGCCGGCCCGGGCGTCAGTACGTTCATCGTCAAAGGTTTGGTAGCCCGAGGCACGATGCTGCCCGACGCCGCCATCGCCGTCATTGGAGCCGAGGATCTCTACGACGCCTCCCCCCTGGCTGCCAAACCGGGCTCCGCTCTGGCCTCCGTGCCTGGAGCCTTCAAGTTCGACATGGCCGACTTGAAGGAAGGGGATTATGTCGTCCATGCCGTGCACGGGGTCGGAAAATTCCTCGGCGTTCGCGAACTTGGCGAGGGAGACCAGCGCGGCGATTTCATGCTGATCGAATACGCCGGCGAAGCCAAGCTGTACGTACCGCTCACACGGCTCGACCTGATCGACAAACATCGCGGCGGCGGCGAAACCCAAACCCCGTCTCTCGACCGCATGGGGGGAGCCACCTGGGCCAAGACGAAAAGCCGCGTCAAAGCCAAAATGCGCGACATGGCCGATGAGCTTATCAAGCTTTATGCCGAGCGCAAAATGGCCGAAGGGTTCGGTTTCTCCACCGACAGTAATTGGCAGCGTGAGTTTGAAGAGGCTTTCGAATTCACCGAAACTCGCGATCAGCTGACTTCGCTCGATGAGATCAAGCGCGACATGGAAAGCGAGCATCCCATGGATCGCCTGCTGTGTGGGGATGTCGGTTTCGGAAAGACCGAAGTCGCGATGCGCGCCGCGTTCAAAGCGCTCGGCGATGGGAAACAGGTGGCCGTGCTCGCCCCCACCACCGTGCTTGCCTTTCAACACTTCGAATCCTTCAAACGCCGCTTCGCTCCCTTCCCGGTCCGCATTGAGATGGCCAGCCGCTTTGTGGATGCCAAGGCCATGAAAACGGTGATCTCCGATGTCGCCCTCGGCAAAGTGGATATCCTCATCGGCACCCACCGGCTGTTTTCCAAAGACATCGAATTCCGCGATCTCGGCCTCCTCATCGTGGATGAAGAGCAGCGCTTCGGGGTGCGCCACAAGGAGCGGCTGAAGCAGCTCAAGATGAACGTCGATGTTCTTACCATGTCGGCGACCCCCATCCCCCGCACGCTCCATATGTCGCTCGTCGGCCTGCGGGACATGTCCGTCATCGAGACGCCTCCCAAAGATCGCCTCTCGATTCATACGGTGGTGGCGCACTTCGATTCGATGCTCATCAAAACAGCCATCGAGCAGGAACTCGGCCGCGGTGGTCAGGTCTACTTCATCCACAATCGCGTCGACACCATCTTCGCCCGAGGCGCCCACATCCAGGACCTTGTCCCCGCCGCGCGTATCGGGATTGGACACGGGCAGATGGGAGAGGATGAGCTCGAGCGTGTATTGCTCGGCTTCATGAACAATCAGTACGACGTGTTTGTCTGCACCACGATTGCCGAGAACGGCCTCGACATCCCGCTCGCCAATACCATCATCATTGAAAACGCCGAGCGCTACGGTCTCAGCGAGCTCTATCAACTTCGCGGACGCGTCGGCCGCTCTAACCGCCGCGCCTACGCCTATCTATTGACGCCAGGCGACAAGACACTCAGTGAGATCGCCCGCAAGCGGCTCGCCGCCTTGCGCGAATTCAGCGACCTCGGCGCCGGCTTCAAGATTGCAGCGCTCGATTTACAGCTGCGGGGAGCGGGAAACCTGTTGGGCGGGGAGCAACACGGACACATCGAAGCCGTCGGTTATGACACCTACGTCCGCCTGCTCGATGAGACCGTGCGCGAATTGAAGGGCGAAGAGCTTCCTCTCGAAATCCGTTCCAATCTCAGCCTGGGCCTCGACATCCGCATTCCTCCCCAATACATCCACGACGAGCATCAGCGCCTCCGCGCCTACAAGCGCATCGCCGACGCCGGAGATGAGGAGAAAGCGGGTCAAGTATTATCGGAATTGGAAGACCGCTACGGCCCGCCCCCGGACGTAGTACGCAATCTGGTCTCGTTCTCGGTTCTCAAATCCGCCGCCGAGCGCCTTGGAATAGAAACCGTGGAGCGGCGCAGCGGAGTCCTGAACATAAAATTCCACGGGGAAGCCCGGGTGCAGCCCGAGCGCCTCATGGCACTCGTAGCCAACACTACGGGAGCCCAGTTCACCCCCGCCGGAGTCCTCCGGCTACCGCTCCCGGCCGGCGACGACCCCCGCGCCGTCCTCGACTTCCTGGGAGACTGCATGACCCGCTTAGCCGGGCCCGTTACGCTTCCGTAAATCGCAATCCCGTCCTCGGACCTCATAGCCGCTTCGGCTTTGGAATTAGACGCTTATCGAGCCACGACGTAAGTCGAAAGAATAGGAATTCAGGGCCGGGCGGCGCGCTGGATAGGAATCCGGTTGCGTACGAGTGCCGCTTCGACATCGGCCTCCATGAGCCGGGAAGCGTCATATTCCACATCCACGGCATCGAGCCCCGGCTGCTTGAGTGTTACGCGAAGGATTCCGTAGACACCGTGGACACGGGCAATGGCTTCGGCATCCTCATCTCCAAGCGGACGGACAAGATCATAATGCAGATCAACTTTGGTCATTCGAAAGTCAGAATAGCATTGTGATCACGAACTCCGCGCCACCGGAGGGCCGGTTGGCGGCCTCGACGGTGCCGCCGTTCTGCTGTACCAGCGAGCGGACGATCTGCAGTCCCAGGCCGCTATTGGCCGACTTTGTAGAAAAATGCGGATCGAAAATTCGCGGCAGGATGTCCGATGCAATACCTGATCCGTCATCGGTAATCGTGATACGAATACCGTTCGCCAATCGAGCGCCGGACACCCTAACCTGGCCGCCGTGCGGCATCGCCTGGGCGGAGTTGAGCAACAGGTTCACCAGCACCCTCTCCCAACTGACGGCTGTGCCGCGGAGGCGCAGGTCCTGGCCGATGTCCTGTTGAAAATTGATTTCCGGCGCGTGGGCCGCATGCAGGAAATCGCGCGCGAGGTCGATGGCGCTGGCGGCAACCAGTTTCAAATCGCAGGTGTCGCCCGTCGCCCGGGAGACGCTCTGCACCAACCGCTGCCCGTGCTCCACATTCCGCAGAATGGTAGCGGCGACGGCCTGCCAGTTAGGGTCGCTTTGCAGCAGATCGGCGGCATCTACCAGCGTTTGAAAAACGTTGTTGAGATCGTGCACCAATCCGCTGAGGGTGAGGTTCTGCGAGTCGCGGTTGGCCACGGCATCACCCGCTCAAATCGCGGAGCATGGTGTAGAACTCCGGAAACGAGACGGAAGCCGCCTCGGAGTTGTGAATCAGGCTCGGTTCCTCCGCAGCCAGAGCGGCTACCGAGAAGGCCATGGCGATGCGATGATCGCCGAAGGAATCGAGTTCCGCGGGATGGAACTTCTGATTGCCGGGAACGTCGAAGCCATCGTCCCGCACGGTAATGCGCACGCCCATTCGCCGCAGGTTATCGGCAATGGTTGCGATACGATCGGTTTCCTTCACTCGAAGCTCCGCCGCATCGCGCACGATCAAACCATCGCGGCTGGCCGCCCCAAGCACGGCAAGCACGGGGATCTCATCAATCAATGCCGCGGTTACCGATTTCTCCAATACGCCGCCGCGCCAGCGCCCGTGCTCCACCAGGATATCGCCGATCAGCTCGCCGGAATCCTCGGCGATGTTCAGCAAGCGGATCGGAGCGCCGCCGGCGACAAGAAAATCCAGTAAAGTGGAGCGGGTGGGATTGAGGCCTACGCCCTCTATCGCGATTCGCGAGCCCGGCCGGAGCAGTGCCGCTACCAGAAAAAAGGCAGAGGAGGAGATGTCCCCGGGAACCAGCAACTCCCGCCCCTTGAGCTTGGGGCGGCCCTCAATCGTAATCGCGCCGCGCAGCGATTCCACTTCGGCGCCGAACTGCCGGAGAGCGATTTCGGAATGATCGCGGGTGACAATGGGTTCGCGCACCGTGGTGACCCCTTCGCAGAATATGCCTGCGAAAAGGATGCTCGATTTCACCTGCGCGCTGGGAACCGGAAGCGTGTAGTCAATGGGGCGCAGCTTGCCGCCATGCAAGGTCAGCGGAGGGAACCTCCCGTCCCGCGCCTCGATCCGCGCGCCCATTTCGGTTAAAGGAGTAATGACCCGGCCCATCGGGCGGCGCGTGAGGGACTCATCGCCGATGAGCGTGCTGTCGAATTTCTGGCCGGCGAGAATTCCGCTCAGCATACGGATGGTGGAGCCGGAGTTGCCGGCGTCGAGGGCGTTCGCCGGAGCTGTCAACCCATCGATCCCGACGCCGTGTATCGTTACATTCGAATCGTCCTTTTCGATCTTTACACCGAGCGAGCGCATGCAAGACAGAGTGGACTGGCAATCGGCGCCTGAAGAATAGTTGCGGATGGTGGAAACGCCTTCCGCGATGGATGCGAGCATCCCGTAACGATGAGAAATCGATTTGTCGCCAGGGAGACGAACCGTGCCTTGGAGGGAAGATGCGGGTTGAATGGTTTCTGCCATGCGGGAAACCATTCATTGTAGCGATTGCGGCTAAAGGGAAACCAACTCCGGCAGGTAGTTCAGGTAATTCCTGGGTTCGCGGAAACGCTGAAAGCGGTAACCGACTCCGAAGATGGTCTCGATGTACGTCTCGCCGTAAGGGAACAGCTTCTTTCGCAGACGCCGTACGTGGACATCCAGGGTGCGTGTTTTGATGTCTTTTCCGTAGCCCCAGATACGGTCCAGAAGGATTTTACGAGGTACAATTTCCCCGGCATTTTGGACCAGCAAGGCAAGCAGTTCATGCTCCTTGCGGGTAAGGATAATCTCCCGCTGGTCTACATACGAGGAGACAGTTTGAAAATCGAACAGCAGGTGCTGGTCTTTGTATGTTTTCTCGATATTGCCGGATCGCATCGGAAGCATTTTAGCGAGCCCCTTTAGCTCACCTTGATACTACGGTTGATACGAAAAAACGTCATGGTTGGTTTGTAAAAAATCTGTAAAAAATGTAACGCCGCGCAGATGTTCCGGGTACGATGTCCGAATCCGGGAAAAAGTGCCACAGAGTGTTCGGTTATGAACAGCATTAGCGAAAAAACAAAAAGCTAAACACGGATCCGACGATGCACATCGATAAGCCCCAGGCGAGCAGTTTGTAAAAGAGGGCCTGGCTCTCGGCAACGCCAGAAACGCCCGCGATACATAGCGCGCCGATGGTGGAGAGCGGCGAGACATCCACCAGATGCCCACCGACGTTCATGGCCGAGGCAATGGAGAGCGCGTTGCCGCCGCCCAGGTTGGTTATCAAAGCGGGAATGGTCGGCAGGAATGCCGGCAGCACCACGCCGGACGTGCTGCTGTATACAGATATTACGCCAGTCACAAGAGCAACGACCGGGGCCACCGTCTCTTTGGTGGAAATGCGGGCAATCAGGCTGGCAAAGAGTTCCGTTCCTTGGGTTTTTTCCAGTAGAGAAATCAGGATGGTAACGCCGGAGACCATGATCAAGGTATTCCAGGGCATGTTGCGGATGGCTTCGGAGTCGTCCGCGGCACGGGCCAGCGCCAATACCGCCGCTCCGGCAAACGCGGCCATGCCGATATTTACCTTCAGAAAGAGGACGGAGCCGATCAGCGCCAGGATTACCGCAAGCGTCACCCATTGGGTCCGTTCGAAGGGCGCAATGGCGATTTCGCTCTGCTCGTCCAGCGCGGGCCGCCGGAACAGTTTCCATCCGCCAAAGACCAAATAACCGGTAAAGGCTACCGCCGCATGAGCGGCAAAGTTATTCCACCAATTGGTCAACTCGTAGCCACGGAGCCCGATGCGCTCCATGAGCCCGTTGACGATGATACCGGTGGGCGCAAACGGCGACAGGGATCCGGCGTTGGCGCCGTTGCCCACCATAATAGCCATCAGGAAAACGGGAATGCGGGTACGGTTGGCCGCAGCCATGGCGGCAGGCGCGAGCAGGGCGGCTGTCGCGATGTTTCCCGGGCCCAGGGAGGCAAGCGCACCCGCCAGCAGGAAGAACATAACCGGCAACCATCCCGGATTCCCACGGCAGCTCCTGACAGCATGTTGAGCAATGCGATCGAGCGTGCCGTTTACTTTCGCCTGCGAGAACAGCAGGGTAACGCCGGCCAGGGTTAGAAACAGGTCCACCGGAAAGCCGGCGGCGATCTGCTTGACCGGCATCCCGCCGAGATATACCCCAATCAGCCAGGCAAGGGAGATGGAGAGGATGCCCACATTAATCTGCGTGACGCAGCTCAAGGTGATCGCGAGTAGCAGAGCGGCAACCGAAATCCAGGCGAGGTTCATGGGGAAAGGCCAGCCAGTAGGATAGCCGGATCCACTGCTCCCGCGCTGCTCCCATACGGAGAACACCGGCTTGGCGGATTTAAATTGTCCAAAGAAATCTCCAAAATAATAGATCCCCGGGAAAAATGAAATTCCGCCGAAATGAATTTGAATATGTTTGAAACAGATCCTTCCTGCACCGCTCTTCCTTGCAGGTCGCGGGATTTCCATTACCGCGCCAGCAGTTTACAAGAGGTTATTCATGAACGAAAGAACGATACAAAAGTCCTTGCTGAACTTTGTAGCTCCGGAATCACGTCGGTCCTTTTTCTCCGCGGCGGGAAAGGTGTTTGGCGCGGGAGCAGTAGCGGGGATCGCCCTCGGCCAGGGAATAGGGACTGGAACTGGAACCGTAACCCAGGGCGACATCGACGTCCTGAACTACGCCCTCACCCTCGAGTTTCTGGAGGCGACCTTTTACAACCAATTTCTCGGAGCTCCGGGCGGAACAACCCAGACGGGATTGGTTGGCACCGTAACCGGCAATCCTAAAGCCTTCACTTCCGCGGATGCACTACGCTCCAGTATGCTTTCGGGCGTCGGAAGCACAGTGAACGCCAATCTTTATTCCTACTTCACGGACATCCGCGACCACGAACTGGCGCATGTGGCTGCCTTGCGGGCGACCATCCAAAAGCTGGGTGGAACTCCGGTTCAGCCTTGCAGCTATAACTTTAACATCACCACCTTCGATGGATTCCTGGCGACGGCACAGGCACTGGAAAACACGGGCGTTTCCGCCTATGACGGGGCACTGGCCCTGATCCAGGACGCCAGTCTTCAACAAACCGGAGCGACCATCGCAACGGTTGAGGCGCGGCACGCCGCGTTCTTAAACCTCGTCGCCGGGGGTGCCTTCTCGAGCACCGTACCGCCGCCGGCGACCGGCACGCCGTCCATTCCAGGCGTTTCCGGATCTCCCTTCCCGAACGCGTTTGACACTCCTTTAACGCAAGCACAGGTGTTAGCGATTGCCGGACCGTTCCTCGGAACCTGCACGACTCCGCTTCCCGCCTCGACTGCGATTGCGACCTTCTCACCGGCGATTCCCAGTCCGATCAAGCAGTCTTCGGTGACGCTCAACGCCACTGCATCGTCCAGTATTGCGGGACCGGCGACGTTCATGTATTCCGTATCGCCGGGCGGCAACAGGCCGGCTATTCTTCAAAGCCCCAATAGCCCGCAGGCGACCATTCAGTTCGTGAACGGTCCTGGCATCTACAACCTTTTGCTGACGGTCACGGATGTGAACGGCCAGACGTCCACAATGCCGGTCACGCTCAACTATCAACCGTAGCTGACATCCTGTAGAAACTACCGACCCGGCAGGCTACGGTCATCCCTCCGCCCGCCGGGTCATTTTTCGTTTAGTAGCCGGCCTGCTTGTCCACTACGTTGATTAACGGCCATCCTTCGGCATAACGGCGCACATTTTCCGCGAAGAGATCGATCAAGCGAACCTGACGGTCCGGGCTCCAGCCGGAAGTATGGGCGCTCATTACCACGTTGGGGCAGTCGAAAATCGGATGACTCGATGGCGGCGGCTCCTGCGGAAACACGTGCAAGCCCGCGCCGGCGATCCATCCTTCCTTTAGCGCCTTGACGAGAGCCATATCGTCAAACAGCTTGCCACGAGACAGCGCCAGGAAATACGCCGTCTTTTTCATGCTCCGGAAAACCTGCTCGTTGAACATGCCCTCGGTTTTCTTCGTGTGCGGTACCGCGCATACGAGAACATCCACCTGGGGAACCATTTCGAGGAACCAGCCAGGGTCGTGCAGTTCGGCGACATAATCCGGCCTGGGGATTGGCTTGGCGTCCGTGCCCACCACTCGCATATCAAAGCCATTATGCGCGCGGCGGGCAAGTAAAGTTCCGATGCCGCCCATACCGGCGATGCCCATGGTCCTGCCTGCCAGCTCGACATGATGAGCGGACTTAACCGTACCCACGGGAACCATCTGCCGCTTGTTGAATTGCGGAATGTAGTATTGCACCAGCCCACGCGTGAGCGCGAGAAGCAGACCCATGGCGGTTTCCGTAATGCCGTGGGCGAAGGTGCGAGCGTAGTTCGTCATGACGACGGGACTCTTGCGATGACCATCATCAAGGATGCCCTCCATGCCGGCGCCGCCCACGTGGATCCACTTGAGCTTGGGGGCGAAATCGAGATCCGCGCTTCGTATGTCGCCATAAACGACGTCGGCATCGCGGAGCTTCGAGCGGAACTCCTCGCGAGTCGCGCACGTGACGATCTCCACTTGAGAGCGTTTGGAGGCATTGCGGATCTTTTCGATCTCCGCCGGCTCGAACTTGTACATGGTAACGATCTTCACGGGCCCCTGGGGAGCGGATAAGCTGGATTGCAGGTAAGGCGCGGCGACGGGCGGCTGCCGGGATGACCCCGCTTGCGCGGCGGCGGCAGCCGAGGCAGTACTTGTGGCGCCGACGAAGACCCGGCGGGAAACACGTTTGGCGGACATGGCGATCAGGGTATCATACCGCCGCCGCTTAATAATCTCTCCAGCTTTTCGCGCAGTGATTTTGCCAGCCGTGGACTCCGGCCGCCGGTGGAAATCGCGATCTGCACATCTTTATGGTTTACCCTGGCCGGGACGATAAAAGTGCATTCCTGAGGTGCGTCGGCCACGTTTACCGGAATCCTCTTTTGAGTTGCGAGGGAGGCCACGCGGTGGTTCGTTTTGCGGTCATTGGTGGCGGTGAAGACCAGCGCCTGCGAAGCGATGTCCGATGGGCGGAAGCGGCGTTTGCGCATGGTGACGGGGAGCTGCTCAAACCCGGCGGAGACTTCTGGACTGACCACAGTGACGATAGCTCCCGCCTCGATAAGGCCGCGTACTTTGCGCAAAGCGACGTTTCCCGCGCCTACCACCAGCACTTCCCGATGGCGGAGATCGAGAAATACCGGGTAATAGGACATGGGCGGATGGTATCATGGGGTTGCATGGACCCGCAGCGTCATCTGCCGGTCGTGGTCATCGTCGGCAGACCTAACGTCGGGAAATCCACCCTTTTCAACGCGATCATTCGGGACAGACGTTCGATTGTCGGAGATCAGCCTGGGATTACTCGCGATCGTATTCGTGGCCAGGCTGAGCACTGCGGCCGGAAATTCGAAATCATCGACACGGGGGGCATTATCCCCAATGACGAGGATCTGATTCCCAGCCAGATCTTCAAACAGGCGAAGGTCGCGCTGGAAGAGGCCGCCCATATCATCTTTCTGATTGACGGGCGAACAGAGATTACCGGAGCCGATCGCGACCTGGCGAGGCACATGCACAAGTTAGGGAAGCCGGTGACGCTGGCGGTGAACAAGATCGATGCCGAGGTTCGCGAGGGATTGGCGCACGAATTTTACACCCTGGGCATACCGGCATTGTTCGCAATCTCCGCCGAGCACCGGCGCGGCTTAGAAGAATTGCTGGATCACGTGACGGCGGGCTTTTCGAGTGTCGAAGAGGCGGAAGAGCCGGCGGGACCGCTGCAGATCAAGGTGGCGATCATCGGGCGGCCGAACGTGGGGAAGTCGACTCTGTTAAACACGCTGGTGGGTGAGGAACGCTCGATTGTGTCGCCAGTGGCGGGAACTACTCGCGACGCCGTGGACGAGACGGTGGAACGCGACGGGGTGCGTTACACGTTTGTGGACACTGCGGGAATAAGGCGCAAAGGGAAGACTCGGGAAATGGCGGAGAAGCTGAGCGTCGTCATGGCGCGCCGGCATATCCGGATGGCGAATGTCGTTCTGTTTCTGATGGACGCCAGTGAAGGGATGGTGGGCTTGGATGCAACCATCGCCGGTTATGCGGTGGAGGACGGGCGGGCGGTGATTCTGTGCGTCAACAAATGGGACATCACGTCCGAGAAGAACCGTAAGACATTCACGCAGGCTGTGAGGGATGAGCTGAAGTTCCTCGAGTTCGCCCCGGTGGTGTTCCTTTCCGCTAAATTAGGCCACGGCGTGGGCCAGTTGTTTGAACTGATAAAAGACGCCTATGCAGCGGCGTCGAAGCGTGTGGCCACCGGTGAGTTGAACCGCTTCGTCGAGACGCTAAACATGGACAGCGATGTGAGGCTGAAATACATCACGCAGGCCTCGATCCGGCCCCCGACATTCATTGCATTTACCAGCGGCCACAAGGAGCTGCACTTTTCCATCGAGCGGTTCCTGGTGAACCGGCTGCGGAAGGAATTCGGATTCCGCGCCACGCCGATCGTGATCAAGACCCGGTAGAGGGCTTTATACGATGGCGGCGGGGTTGCTCAATTCGCCAATACCCGCAATGCTGATCTTGCAAACGTCGCCCGCTTGAAGGGCCGCGTCCTCCTTCACGATGATGCCCGTTCCCGTACAAAGCACCGAGCCGGCCGGCACCGGGTTGGACCGGTATAGATACTCGATCAACGTCTCGAGTTTGCGGTGCAACTGCGAAGTGTTAACGCTGCCTTTGAAAAGAGTAACTGGTCCGCGCTCCACCGTGCACGTCACCTCTTTGCTGTAAGGATCGCCGAACTCATCGGGGGTGACGATGACCGGCCCCAGCGCGCAGCAAGCGGTATAGGATTTCGATTGCGGTAGATAAAGCGGATTCTCCCGCTCAATATCCCAGGCGGAGACATCATTGGCGATGGTAAAGCCAAGAATGCGGCCTTTACCCCCCAGCACGACGGCGAGTTCCGGTTCCGGCGCGGTGAATTTCGAATCGGCCCGGACACCGATCGGCTTATTCGGACCGACACACACGCGAGCCGTTCCTTTGAAGAAGACCTCCGGTCTCGGCTCGCGGTACACGTAAGCGTAGAAGCCTTCGCGAGTGCCGTGTTCGGCATCGCGAAAACTGGCGCTCATTTCGTAGGTACAGCCGCAGGCCCAGACCTCGCGCGGATGGATCGGGATGATTGGGGAGATCTTCTCGAAGTGGGAAGCGGCATGCTCAGCAGCGAGCGCCGCGAGCGAAATCTCCTCCTTTTCAGAGCGTTCGATCAGGCCCTGCATGGTGTACTCGGGAATAGGGCGCACGCCGCCGTTTTCGAAAACGGCGGCGGTGATTTCATTGTTCCAGCGGATTTGTCCCAGTCGCATTTAGTATTTCAGGTAGATGGTTTTGTAGTCGCTATAGAATTCGTAAGCGGCGGGGCCTTGCTCTTTAGGCCCGAAGCTCGATTCCTTGGTTCCGCCGAAAGGTAGTTGGTATTCCACGCCAGCGCTGGGAAGATTCACCGTGAGGAGGCCGGCTTCCATGCGGTGAATGTATTCAAAGACGCGGGAGACGTGGGTAGTTTGAATGGACGCTGAAAGGCCGAGAGGCGTGTTGTTGGCGATGCGCATGGCATCTTCGAAATCCTTCGCCCGCATGACGGCGAGGACGGGGCCGAAGATTTCCTCTTTGGCGATGGTCATGGATTCGGTTACGTTGGCGAACACCGTGGGCTCGATGAAATAACCTTTGTCATACGCTCCCCCGGTGAGGCGCTTGCCGCCGCAGAGGGGCTCGCCCGCTTCTTTGCGCCCGATTTCGATATAGCGAAGATCGGTGTCGAGCTGGCCTTGATCGACTGCCGGACCGATGTCCACACCCGGCTCCATGCCATTGCCCACTTTCAGTTTTTTCGTTCGCTCCACCAGTGCGGCCACGAACTTGTCATAAATCGCGTCTTCCACGATAGCGCGGCTGGTGGCGGTGCACTTCTGGCCGGTGGAAAAAAATGCGGCGTTCACCACATTCTCGACCGCGGAATTAAAGTCAGCGTCGGCGAGGACGATGGTGGGGTTTTTGCCGCCCATCTCCAATTGAATGCGCAAGCGGCGTTTGGATGCTTCGGTGTGCAGCCAATTGCCAACGTCACAAGATCCGGTGAAGGAAATGGCCTTCAGAGGAGCGGCCGTCACCAGAGCCTGGCCGAGCGTGCCGCCCGATCCGGCGACGAAATTGATGACGCCTTTCGGAATTCCCGCTTCGTGGCAGGCCTCGACCAGACGCCACGCGCTGAGCGGGGAAGCGGACGCGGGTTTCAGTACCACCGTGTTACCGCAGATCAATGCAGGCGCAAGTTTCCAGGCGGGAATGGCGATCGGGAAGTTCCACGGTGTTACCAGGCCCACAACGCCGATCGGCTTGCGGATCCCGAACATGTGCACCCGGTCCCGCTCGGAGGGAACCAGGAAACCCGGCATGCGCGCGCCTTCGCCGCCGTAGTAGCGGAAAATATTGATCGCGCGGCGGACCTCGCCTTTGGCCTCGGGCAGAGTTTTTCCCTCTTCGCGGGTCATCTCCTCGCCAAGCTGGTTGAACTTGCTTTCGAGAATGTCGGCCACTTTGAACAATAAGGCTCCACGCGCCGGTGCGTTCATGGCGGACCATGCGGGGAGAGCGGCTTGAGCGGCCGCCGCGGCTTCTCCCATCTCGGCCGGTGTGCCCTTGGCAAACAGGCCAACCACTTCGTCCGTATTGGCCGGATTGCGGTTTTCAAAGGTTTCAGCGGGCTTACGCCACTCGCCGTTGATGTAGTTGGAAAACGTATTAGGCATCGGTATCTTTGTCAGAATTTCACATTGGGCACGGCACGCGCACCCGGGTCCGTCTTAAAGTAAGCATCGTTCCGCGCGAAGCCAAATAGCGAGGCCGCGATATTGTTTGGGAACAGCTCAATGGTGGTATTGTATCGCTGAACCGTTTCATTGTACTTGCGCCGTTCGACGGCGATCCGGTTTTCCGTGCCCGCCAGCTCGCGCTGCAGGTTGAGGAAGTTTTGATCCGATTTGATATTGGGATAATTCTCCACCACGACAAGCAGGCGGCTGAGCGCGGAATCCACTTGTTGATTGGCTTGGATCTTCTCCGCCGGAGTACGGGCGGCGCCCAGCGCGGCACGAGCCTGGGTGACCGAATCAATGACTCCCTGTTCGTGCTTGGCAAAACCCTTCACCGTTTCGACGAGATTTGGAATCAGATCGGCTCGGCGCTGTAGCGCCACGTCCACCTGTGCCCAAGCGCCGTTCACGGCTTCTCTCTGCGTGACGAGGTCGTTTCGAACTCCCACCAGCTTCATTCCGAAGCCCAGCAGCAGAACGGCAATGACGACAATAGCAATCAGCCCGACTTTCATGTTTACCTCTTTTCCAGGATATCCACAGCGCCTATGACTTTCGAAATCTGCGCGATGTACTGCTCGAGCAAAACCGCGGCATCGGTGTCTTTCGCCCTGATTTTCTTGTTTCGCAAGGCAAGCAGGGTAAGGAAGGGATGCGGGTTGATGGAAAACTTTCGCTCCGCCTCATCCACGATGTAGAGACGTTCGATCGGTGCGGGATGGCCCGCGATTTTAAGAGCGTGCCGGAGGAGCATGATGAAGGTGGAGACCGATTCGACCAGCAGGCGGCAGAGCAACTCGCGGTCATGGATGACGCCAGCAGCCTTCTGCCGCAAGCGGAGCAGCTTGGCTCGCAGCTCATGCTCGACCTGGGCGCGGTAAAACGAATCATCCACTTCAATCTCGACGATGATGTCCGTGCCGGCCAGCAGCCTCCGCCGCTCCTTCATATCATGGAACTCGATAGGAAAGCAGTCCGTGGAGGTGCGCACTTCCTCATCGCTCAACAGCAATGGAGAGGGATTGCCCAGTTCCCGCCACCAGTGAAAAACCCGTTCTGAATCCCGCAGTTCCGTCGTAGTCACTTTAGTGAGCACGCACAGAATGTTGAGATCGGAGTAATCGCCGTCGTAGTCATCGGATGCGCCGGAACCATAGAGGATCACCGCCACCAGACGGTTGCCGAATGCATTCGTAGCACGGCTGGTGAGTTGTTCGAGCAGTTGTGCCGTTCCCTTCATTACCAATCGCTGGATGCGCCTCCGCCACCGGAATCTCCGCCTCCAAAGCCTCCAAAACTATCATTGGAATCGTAGCCGCCGAAACCACCGTGACTGCTCGATCCGCCGCCACCGCCCCATCCACCCATCGGAAAAATCCACGGCATGCTACCGCGCCCGCCGCGGCCGCCGCCCGAGCGGCTCCTCATCCAAAGTATCAGCAGAATAAACAGGGCAGGAAAGAACAGCGGCAGCCAGTCACCCGGACGCTCCCGCACTTCGCGCCGGCTGGGGATGGTGACATCGATATTGACGTTTTTTGCCTGGGCGATGCGGGAGCCGAGTTGATGAGCGGCTTCCAGTAGGGCGGGGCCGTATTCCCGCTGCCGTAACAAGGGCCGCATTTTGTCGAGCAACTCGCCGGCAAGGCCATCGGGGATGATGGCTTCGAGGCCGTAGCCCACTTCGAGCCGCATGCGCCGCTCCTGGGTTACCAGCAGCAGTAAAACGCCCTCATTATTGCCCTTTTTGCCAATTCCCCATTTCCGATAAAGGGTGTTGGCGACATCCTCAATGGGATCGCCATCGAGGGTTTTGAGGGTAACGATGGCGATTTCAGCCTTCGTGAGTTCCGCCACCCGGCGGCCGTAGCGCTCAATTTCAGCGCGATGGGCAGGGTCCAGAACCTGCGCGAAGTCGCTGACGTGCCCTTGCGGCTGTAGCGCACTGAAGTCCGCCGCCGGAAGGCATAGGGCAAGCAGGAGACAGACGAAGAGTGTGCGTAAGAACCGCAACCTTACAGTGTAGCGGATGCGGCGTGTTGCAGCGCCTGTTCCAGCTCGGGTTTAGACATGGTAGTACTGATGAAAAGCTCCTGCCGGGCTCCGTCGCTAAGCGCGATCGCCTTCCAACCGTTCTGCGTGGGGACGGTGATACGCACCTTGACGGAAGGCCCTTTGGCATCGCGAACCCGCTGGATGACTCCGGGAATCACGCTGCGAATTTCCGGAGTATCGGCGAGCAGACGGGTAAGCATGACTCGCACACCGTCGAGGATGCTGTGCTCAATCTTCAGCCTGCCGTCATGCTTGCGGAGCTTCATCCAACTTCATCGCAGCACAATGGCAAGGCGGGTGGCAAGGCGAGGCCACGTGCACGCGAGAAGGAATACGCAAGTCAGGAGGGGAGTGTTTCCCGCTTCGGCAAAGCTCGTTAGTTGCGTTAGAATCAGAGACACCCGTTCCATGCATACACGGCGTTTTGCAGTGCTCATTCTCGGAATCTGGGCTGGTATTAGCCTGGCCATGGTTTTTGTGGCAATCCACAATTTCCGCGGCGTCGACCAGTTGCTGGAAGCGCCCCATGCGCAAGCGGGCCGGAGTGTACAGAAGCTCGGTCCTGCCAGTACGCGGGAATTGCTGCGCTACCAGGTCTCGGAACTGAACCGCTTCTATTTCGAGTGGTACGGCATTGCGCAGATTTCTCTCGCGCTTTTGCTGGCGCTGACGCTCTTGTTCGCAACCAGAGCGGACAAGATCATGATGGTGCTATCGGGCGTGCTGCTGCTGGTGGTCGTATTTGAGCACAAGTTCCTGACTCCGGAAATCACATACCTGGGCAGGTTGATCGATTTTACGGCGCCGGATGTGCCTTCCGCGCCGCGGATCCGCTTCTGGAGCTTTCATAAGATTTACTCCGGGATGGAAGTGTTTAAATTTGCGCTGTTCCTGGCGGTGGCGCTGAAAATGGTGGTCCGCGGGGACATGCGGCGGCACGCGCCACGCCATCACGACGTGCTCGAAGGGCCTCTCGAACTGAGATAGATGCCGCCAATAACAGCGCTTACGCGGCGGGACGTTTTCCGGATCGGCGGGATTTCGGCGAGTGCCGGTTGGTTCGCTCCGCGGGCTGGCAGAATAGAGCCGCGTGGAACGGCGCGCTTCTGTATTTTCTTCATGCTCGACGGCGGCCCGAGCCATGCCGACGCCTGGGATTTGAAGGAGGGCAGATGGACGCCCGAAAACTTCGATGTAAGAGAGATAGCGCCAAGAATCAAGTGGCCTTTGTCGCTTTACCCACGGCTGGCCAGCCAGTTCGACAAGGCCGCCCTGCTTCGTTCGGTAGAGGCGCGGAACAGCGTCCACGGACAGGCCCAGTATTACGTCCAGGCGGCACATGCCTGGAATCCCGCGTTGGAAAGGGAGTCGCCACCGATCGGTACAATTATCGCCATGGAGTACGCCGCCCGGCGGCGGGAACGGGACTATTTACCGGCCTATGTGGCCCTCAACGTCACAGAGAGTCAGGCAGGTCTTCTCCCTTCGGGCTTTTTACCCCGATGTTATTCGCCCTGTCATATCGACACCTTCGCCGCCTTCGATCTGAAGCCTGAAGAGCGAAGCCGCTATGGCAGTTCATCGGCGGGCGACGCCGCTTTGTTTGCGCGGAACCTGGTTGAGGCGGACGCGGGAACGCACTTTATCTTCCTGCAGCAGAGCGGTTGGGATCATCATAAAGATATTTATCATCGCGGGAACCATTACCAGCAATCCTGGGATCTGGATGCCGCGCTATCCTCTCTGCTCGACGATCTTTCCAGGAGCAAAAGGGCAGCCGGCCACTCGCTGCTGGATGAAACACTCATCGTTTGCATGGGGGAGTTTGGCCGGACTCCCGGCCCGCTCACCGGCCTGCAGGGGCGCGATCACTATCCGCACGCGTTCACCGCCCTTTTTGCAGGTGGAGGAGTAAGGGGCGGCCAAGCAATTGGAAAAACGGACGAGAAAGGCGCCAGGATTATCGACAGCGGGTGGGGCGTCAAACGGTCCGTTTTTATGGAGGATATCGCCGCGACGATCTACTCGGCCATGGGTATCGACTGGACGAAGTCGATCAAAGCCGCACCATCAGGGAACGAGTTTCATTACGTCGAGCCGGCAATGAGACCGCGGGAGATCTCCGCGCTATTCGGCTAAAACGGGATCGATGGCCGATCCGGTTTCTTTTGTGGCTGGGGGGCTTCGGCGGAAAAATGCAGGATGACCTCCGCCGTGCCTGCCGCCTCGTCCGTTTTCACTTCGGCCCTGGTTTTGCCCAGATTTTCGAAAACTCCCTCTTCGCGCATCCGGGCCAGAAAGTACTCCGGGTAATCGGGGTTGAAAGGCTGGCCCGGCGTTAAAGTCCAGGCTTTCCGGATCTGCGGCTCGCTGATAATATCCAATCCTTTGATCGTGAGCTTCGAGAAAACGAAGCGCTTGCCGGCATCAATCCGCACCGTCAAAAAGACCTTCTTAGCCGCATCATCCAGCTTGCGGTCGACGGTAGATTTAGCCTGGAGATATCCGTTGCGGCGCACTGCGGCGCGCATCCGTTCCACGGCGGCGTTGATTTGGGTAAAATTGGCGAGATCATCCACATTCAGGTTGCCGGCCTTCAGCAACTCCGTATCGGAGGCGGCTTCTGTCAGAACCTTCACACCACCCAGCGTGAACGTGTCTCCCTCCATCACCTCCACCGTAGCCCGCAGTCCGTTCACGTCCTGGACGGGCTCGGTTGTAATTTTGGGGAACGACACGCGCAGGCGGCCGCGAGCTTCGTAGAGCGGACGAATGTTGGCATCGAGAATCTCGCGGAACCTCGTCTCTTCCCATACGGATCCGATGGCCGCGCCGGCAATGGCATTCTGCAGCGCCTGCCCGGGCAGCACGTCATTCTTCACAAAGCGCACTTCAGCCACCGACGGCGGGACGCGCGCCGGTTGAAATACGATGCGCAAGCCACCCTCGCCATCGGGCATTACCTTGCCAACTACCTTTTCGCCCGCCAGCGGCTCCAGCAGTTTGGCGTAACGCTCCAGCACCTGCCTGGTGCCGGGCACTTTGTCGCTGAACAGCGGATCCGCTTTTCGCAAAACGGATTTCATCGCTTCCGGCGGTTTGGACAAGCGCTCGAACTGGACGGGATAGACCTGCTGCACTTCCAGCACCTGGAAGGAGGCTGCGTAGCCGGTCTTGTCGTCCGATGGAGCGTATTTGTAGCCAACGGTCTCGAAGAATCCACTGGCCATCAAACGGTCGCGAGCGGCTTCAAAGGCGGACTGGTCTGCCGGCTGTCCTACTTTTACGGCGGCCAAGCCGAGGATCTGCTCCGCGGAAAAGGTGCGGTTGCCTTCCACACGCAGGGAGATGATGGGAAATGTTCGCGAGGGTGGCGGGGCGGCCTTGCGAGCTTGCCCCGAAGCCATCCCCGCTACAAGAACGAATAGCACCGCGCGGATCATACCGATCGCCGCAGAATCTCCGGATTCATAACGGCAATAAAGCCCAGATTCCGGTAAAGCTGTTTGTAGTCGAGGCCGCAGCCAATGACAAAATGGTCGCCAATTTCGAAGCATCGATAATCCACGGGCACTTGAACAATACGACGCGACGTACGATCGAGTAGGGTACATAGGCCCATAGAGTTCGGCGCGCGTCCGGCGAGCGTGTGCAGCAGGTAACGGATGGTGAACCCGGTATCGATAATATCCTCAACCAGCAGCACATCCTCACCCTCGATACTTTCGTCGAGATCCTTGGCGATGCGCACAAGACCCGCCCCGCTCTTGTTCGAAAAGCTGGAGATGGAGAGAAAATCGATCTTGACCGGAATCTCGATCGCCCGCGCCAATTGCGTCAAAAAGAACACGGACCCCTTCAAGACACCCACCAGCTTCAAATCCCGCCCGCGGTAGCGCTCGCCGATCGCGGCGGCAACTTCTTGAATGCGCGCCTGGATCTGTTCTTCGCTGAACAATACCCGCTCCACGCCGGAAGGCAAAGGGATGCTCATACCGCGACCACTCGTTCGGCGAGCCCGTGTTTGAAGATGAGGTTGCGAAAGTCCTTCTGATAGAAAACCTGGATGTTGATGTGGGGATACAAAGCGCGCAGTAATTTCACCTTGCGATTCTTCTTGGTGACGTGCGCCTGCTTCATGGTGGTGAGCTCGACGTATAGATCGAACTCCGGGAGATAGAAATCGGGAGTGAAGGCCTCGAGCGCGTGGCCTTCCTTATCAAATTGAAGGGGGAAGCTGCGGGGCTCGTACTCCCACGAGATGCGGTAGAAATCGAGCAGGTTCGCAAATATCTCCTCGCTAGGGTTAGCAAACGGTTTCCGTTTCAGTGCTACCCGGCCGGGAGGCGTGATCCCGAATTTGGCAAGACGCATCCGCATCTGGAACTGAATCTGCGCCTCGGCGGAGGCGGATAGCTTTGGATCCACGAGCAATCCGCGAGCGGCGGCCGCCTGCTCTATCAACGCCGAAACGAGATCGCTATCAAACTGCTCCATGTTGAGCATCAGGTCGTAGCTGGCGGGTGGTATGGAGACACGGGCAAAGCGATTTCTTCGCGTCTCTTTCATCTGCCGCTCCAACTGATGCAGCAACTGGTTGGCCGCGGGCCGCTCCAGGCGGTGTTCCAGCATCAGCATCCCCACCCGCCGCTGCTCACCCGCCACCACGTGGACTCGCAGAAGTCCAGGCATGTCGCGGAACAGCAACTCGGCGCCGGGGACGCAGACCACCAGCGGAGATTCGAGCGCCAGATGAGCGAGCAGCGAAGTCGCCAGCGCCGGCCAGGCTTTATCGGGGATGGTAAGCTCAGAGCCGAACTCATGGGCGATCAGTTCCCGCAGACGCGGCTCCGTTACCAGCTCGAACCGCAAACGTTGCGCTGTCAAGCGGGCGATTTCTTCGACGCGGCAACCCGGCTCGCCGGAGACGGTGAGAAATGCCATCTAATGGTCATAATAACAAGGTGAGAACTGTCGCCGGAATCGATATCGGTGGAACCAAGATTGCGGCGGGGCGAGTGAACGAACGCGCCGAAGTTACAACGCCGGCAACGTTACCTACGCTGGCGGGAGAGCCCTTCGAACGGTCGCTTGCTCAGGTTTACGCAGCGATCGAGGGATGCCTGGATGGACCGGTAGACGCCATCGGCATCTGCGCTCCTGGACCATTGAATCCCAAGACCGGAGTAATCCTGAATCCGCCCAATCTGCCGGCGTGGCGCAACGTGCCGCTGGCTGAGTTGGTGACGAAACGCTTCGGGCTGCCCTGCCGGGTGGAGAATGACGCCAATGCAGCGGGACTGGCGGAGGTGCTCTTCGGAGCGGCACAGGGGATGGACAGCGTGCTGTATGTGACCCTGAGCACGGGGATCGGCGCCGGCATCCTCTTAAATGGACGCATCTATCACGGCAAGAACGGCGCCGCAGCCGAGGGAGGGCACGTCACGATCGACTGGCAAAGCGAGACTATTTGTAACTGCGGGGCGCCAGGATGCATCGAGGCATTAGCTTCCGGCACGGCGATGGCAAAACGCGCGGGGATGAGCGCGGAACAGATGGCTCGGGCTGTGGGCGCGGGGGACGCGGTGGCAACCGGCGTTTTTGAGGAGACCGCGCTCATGATCGGAGCGTGGCTGGGGAGCATGGTCAGCGTGCTCGACCCGGATATGATCGTCATCGGCGGCGGTGTATCGCATATCGGCGAACCGCTGTTCTCGCGGTTGCGGGAGCTTGTTCCTAAGCGCACGATCAACCAGTTTGCGGCGAGTATTCCAATCGTTCCCGCCAAATTGGCGGGGAACGCCGGAATTATCGGAGCCGCGGCGGTAATACTTGCCGGCTCTCTGTGATATATTCGTAAGTTCCAATTGTTTATCCGGAGACTCCTCCTGGCGTTCTCCCCTGTCCCGCTGCCAATGGGACCTGGAACCGTGCTCCCGTTTACGGCGCGGCCTCGCCGGGATCGAAATAGTAATGAAAGCCGGAGTCCGGCATGACTCGCCGAGTCGAAAGGCGCTTCCGGTCTCTAGTAGAGCGTGGCAGCGATACGGTGTTCGTGCTGGATGCACGCGGTCCTACCGAGTTTTTCGTTTCTCTGGGGATCACGGGGGCTATGCGCGGCACTGTGGAAAGATCGATTTTTCCTCAAGTATATATCGTGCGCAATGTTCTTCTGGATCCTGCAATTCGCGGGATTGCCGTCCACCTTCGCGATATTACCGGTCAGGCGAAGTACACGGAACTCGAGCGATTCTGCTATTCGGTGTGCCACGATTTGAAGTCGCCTCTGATCACCATCCGCGGTTATCCGGATTTAATCGAATCTTTAGATCGCGGGGATTTTGAACGCGGCAGACTGGACATAGAACGTATCAGAAACGCCACGGTCCCACTGCAGGAGAGGCTCCACCCACTGTTGGATGTCTCGCCCACGGGGCGTGGTCTGGCGCCGACAGAGCCGGTGTCCTTCTCCACCATCGCGCAGGAAGCAGTGGATTCGGTTGCCGGGCCGCTGCGTCGCAGCGCGGTAGAAGTGGAGATTCAAGCCGGCATGTGCGCGGTTCCTGTGGATCGCCCGTGGGCGGTGCAGGCCGTGCAGAACGTGGTGGAGCCGTCAGGAATCACCATCGGTTCCCGCGAAAATGGAGAAACCGTGTTCTCCGCTCGCGACCGCGGGATTGGAATCGATTCCCGGCATCATCAGCGAATTTTCGAATTGTTCGAAAAATTAGATACACACGTGGAAAGTACAGGCACCGGATTGGCGTGGGTGAAAGGAATCATCGAGTTTCACGGCGGAAGAATCTGGGTCGAGTCCGAAGGTTGCGGAAGGAGGCCGGCATGCTGTTTCACCTCACCGGCCCCCTCACGAACGGTGTTAGAGGGATCACATACATGAACGCACCCTATAGAACATTGCTCGTCGTGGACGATGAGCCGAATCATGTCGAGCTGTTGCGAAGAGCGTTTGCGAACAAGGCGCCACCCACGGAACTGCTGCATGCTTCCACGTTAAAGGAAGCAGAGAACCTGATGGCGGAGTCGGGTGAGCGGATCAAACTGATCCTTGCGGATCGGCGGCTGCCGGATGGCGACGGTACCGATTTACTTGCGTCGGGCCGGGCGCCGGTGATCGTGTTCACCGCCCACGGCAATCAGGAATTCGCCGTCCATGCGTTGAAGAAAGGGGCTCTCGACTATGTCGTAAAGTCCGATGCAACCTTGCTCGAGATGCCCCTGATTGTTGAGACGGCTCTCGCCAGGTGGAACGATCAGTGGGCGCGTGAAGCCATGGCTCAAGCCTTGCGGAACAGCGAGGAGCGATATTCCCTGGCGGTGATGGGCTCCAATGACGGAATCTGGGACTGGGACATCCAAGCCGGATTGTTCTTTGTATCGGCCCGCTGGCGGGAAATGTTTTCCTACGCCGGCAGCGCTTTTCCGGATTCAATCGACGATTGGCTGTCGCTGGTGCACCCTCAGGACCTAGCCGGGTTCCGTACCTGTCTCTCCTCCCACCTACGCAGTGAAACTTCTCACTTTGAGCGCGAGCACCGGCTCAAAGCGGGCGACGGCATTTACCGCTGGGTACTGATGCGCGGCTTGGCCGTTCGAAACGAAGAGGGAACCCCGCACAGGATGGCCGGCTCGCTGACGGAGATCACCGAGCGCAAGCGCATCGAACAACAGTTGGAATACAGCGCTTTTCACGATTCCCTCACCGGACTTTACAATCGGGCGATTTTCGTCCAACGCCTGCATCATCGGATGGGGGCCTGGCAGCAAGGGACCGGCGATACGTTCGCGGTGCTCTTTCTCGATTTTGACCGGTTCAAGTTCATCAACGATAACATGGGCCACTCGGCCGGCGATGCCTTCCTGCGCGTAATGGCGGAGCGCCTGCGCAAGCACCTTCGGGAGGCGGATACGCTGGCGCGCTTTGGAGGCGATGAATTCACGATTCTCCTGGATTCCGTCGAAAGTCAAACGGAGGCAGTCGCCCTTGCGGGAAGGATCCACCAGGAATTGCGCGCTCCGTTCGTTCTCAGGGAGCAAGCCATTTATCCGAGCGTGAGCATTGGGCTCGCGGTCAGCGGAGAGCAGTACTCGCGCGCGGAAGATATCCTGCGCTGCGCGGATTACGCGATGTACCAGGCGAAGGCGCTGGGAGGCATGCGATTAGCGGTATCCGACGAGGAGGCGTTTTCCAGCAGCCGCTCCAAGCTCAAGCTCGAGCACGATCTCCGGCGCGCCCTGGCGCAGAACGAATTCACACTCGCTTATCAGCCTATCGTGCGCTTGCCGGCGAGGAAGATTGTGGCGTGGGAATGCCTGCTGCGTTGGATTCATCCGGGACGAGGCTGGATGCCCGCCGCGGAGTTTATTCCGCTGGCTGAGTATATAGGCGTAATTCCTGAGCTCGATGAACTGGCCCTTACAATGGCTGCGCGGCAGCAGCGGCATTGGCGGTCCGGTCTCGGCCGCAGCGTCCGCCTCACGGTCAATCTTTCGGCAGCTTTCTTCGGCAAGCCGGGATTCATGGACATTATTGAAGAGACGGTGCGCACGTCCGGTTCGGGGGAGCCCTGGCTGGATCTGGAGCTAACCGAAGGCTCGCTGATCCAACAACTCAGCATTATTGAACGCGAACTACCCCGGCTTCAGAGTCTTGGGATCGGTCTCTGGCTGGACGACTTCGGCACCGGCTATTCCTCGCTTAACTACCTCGCGCACCTGCCGCTTCACCGGCTGAAGATCGACCGCTCCTTTACCGCTCACATGATCGACTCTCCCAAAGATATGCTGGTGGTGAAAGCGATACTTTCCCTGGCGGGCAGCCTGGGCGTGCCCGTGGTGGGGGAAGGGATTGAATCGGCTTTACAGGTGGAGAAGCTGATCGAGTTGAAGTGTCCCTACGGGCAAGGAAACTATCTTTCCGTGCCGGTTGACGGTGAGGCCGTCACGGAGACGTTGGCGTACCTGCATGGCAGCCTTCCCATGCAGGTCGAGCCGCCAATCTGCAAACCCTCGCTGCCCGACAGCAGGCTTAGGGGCGATCCCTGAGGACTACCGGTGTTTTCGCGCCCCGCTCGTTCCACAGCCTCTGTCGCGCTCCTCCGTTGGGCACGTATTCCCGATGGAGTAAAGGAGGTTGCCGTCGCCGGTTCCTGTCTCGATATAGCGCTGCATCAGGCCGCCGGCATCCATCCCGTGCCAGTATCCGAAGTTGGAATTCGACACCGCGCGGACCGCCGTCAAATAGGGGATCACCCAACTTGCGGCATGATAAGCCTTCCGCAGCGTGCCGGACGCCGGACTGAACCGGCGCTGAAACTCGGATGTAAGAACAGGCTGGTCCGACCGGATCGCGGGCGTGGCGCGTTCCAGCATGGATTCGAGCGCGGGCAAGGCGCTTTTCGGCAGACCGCTTGCCGCCGACGCACCCTCGATGACCGCGGCTTGCGCTCCGGCAGCGAACTATAACAGCAGAAGACAGGAGCAGGGCGGCCGCATGTTATCGTGCCCTGCTCTTCCAGGCGCTCGCCTCATCGATTCCACGCGGGCGCGGGCCGTACAAGGGAAGGGATTGCCCGGCTTCGTAGGCTCCCAGGTCCGGCGCATTGCCGGTAAATCCGTCGTTAACATTGGCCAGAGGCGCGCCCGCATCCACCGCCGCCGAGCGGGCGCGGAGGCGCAGGTCGGGAATTGGCCATTCCGGGATTGCGGGGTTGGGGAAGGGGACCTTGTCGTGGAATACGCTCATGTCCACCTGGACAGCATGCTTTTCCCGCGTCAGGCTGCGCATCTCCTCGATGCTGTGGAAGCGCACGCCGCGGATAACTCCTTCGAAGGGAATTCCGTGAGATCCCACGCCGTCGTAGTCAAAGTCGGACGTCGCATCGGGGCCGGGCAGAGACACGGCGCGGCCGGGACCACTGTGGTAGCGGCCAAATACACCTCCGCCCGTGCCGCCAATGCACAGGTTATTGCGGAGAAGCGCGTGAGCCCAGCCCTGGTGCGGAGCCACGAACCCATCACCGACCTTGACGCAGGTGTTGTGCAAGATCACGTCGCCGGAGCTATACCGGGCGAGCTTGAAGGGCGAGTTCGTAATGTTATACATGACATTGCGGATGAAGTACGTGGGGCCGCCCAAGCCCGGCTGCGAGCTTAGACCCATAAAGCAGTTGGTGATGCGGTTGCGCAGAATGCGGCAGTTTCCCATGGCGAAGTCCGCTTCAATGGCGTCATCGTTACCGATGGAGAGATCGTTGTTGTAAATGTCGTTGCAAATCTGCTGCCCCGCGCGAGTGTCCTCCATGAACGAGATACAGTCGCGATAGCCGCGCACGCGGTTGTGGCAAATCACATTCCCCGAACCGGTGAGTTGGATACCTTCGCCCTCGTTGCCGGTAAAGCCGGGAGGCGGCTCCGCACCCATTCGGGTTCGCTCCCAGGTCTCAAAACCGGTCACAACATTGTCGGCGATATAGGCATTCGCTGTGCCTGGAGGGTTGTTCGCGATAATGCCGTACTTTGCGCGGACATTGCAATGCCGCACGACCAGCCACTCGCCGCCCAGCAAATCGATAGAACCTTGCGAGTCGACCCCGTCGATCTGCACGTGCCTGCGTCCACGCAAGCTGAGGCCGTCGAACAAGGCGCGGCGATCCGGGGAACGGAAGACAATAGGGTTGCCGTTCGCGCCATCACGCGGCACGGTGAAGTGCCCGTACTTGCCGGGAGCAAGCAGAATCACATCGCCCGGCTGCGCCGATGCGGCGATGGCGGCCAGGTTATGAGGCCCGGCTTTTCTGCGCCGCGGCCGTGGCGGATCGCGCGGCACGGGACGCGTGCGGGCGCGAACTGTCTTCTCCGCGGAGCCGCCGTCGGGGTCCGAGAGCGCCAGCGAGATCTCGTACTCCGTATCGGGACGCAAGTCGAAGATGCTGCCGGAATGGCGATTTTGCCAGTGGAACACGGGCCGCGTGCCACGGCTGGTTCCCTCAGGAACGCGCCGCAGCGGCATAGCCTGACTCCACGAGGCTTCACCGGCACGGCGATATTTCACGGCGACGACGCCATTGAGATTGTCGTCTCCCTGAACGTTCCATTCGACGGCGAGGTTGGTAATGGTCGGGTATGGCGTGCTGACTTCACCGGCCGTGGTGGAGTTCTGTGCAAGCGCGGCGCCGGCAAAAAGCAACGGCAGCCACAGGCGGGATTGAGCCATCAGCCGATTATGCCACGCATGCCAGGACCGGTTATCCGGTACGCGAGGCCGGCGCGATTGCGGGCCGCAGGAAAAGCTTAGTGGCTCCGCTTGGCGCGACCGTTTTCCTTTAAAGCTGCCAGATGATCCAGGAAGTGCGGGACGACTCGCGTGTACTGTGTGAAACCTTTGCCCCAAGCGGCGCCGTCGCGTTTGCCGGCTTCCGTCATTGTCTCCAGAGCCCCATCGGTACCGATCAGCAGCACATCGCGCAGACGCTCATCCCCGGTGCGGCGTTGAGCGAACACAATGCCGTCGAACAGCAGAAAGTTGGACCACGATCCCGAGGACGACTTAGGGCACGAAGTGTATCGGAAGCCTTTTCCCTCCGGAACCCACATATCGTTGACCAGGAAATGCGCCCCTTTTACGATCGAATCCGCCACCCGAGAATCGTTTGTCGTTTCGTAGTAGTGACGCAAGCCTGTCAGCAGCACGCCCACCATGAAACCGGCGTTGCCTTGGTGGCGTGGGGTGCAGAAGCAGTGTCCGGGGACCATTTGCCGCTTCCACCCGCCATCCGGGGTCTGCCTCTCTAAGACGCGCTCCACGATGATCTTGGCCGCGTTGAGATAATACGGGTCGTTGGTGGCGTTGTAGGCGGCCATGGTCAGGATCAAGTGCCATCCCGGTTGGCGGCAGTTATTGAAGTCGTAATTCTTTGTGAAATAACTGTCGTAACGATCCGCTGTGCGGAGAGCCGTCTCGTAGGATCGCCGGTCGCCGGTCAGGAAGTAGTAATCGAAGTGCCCTTCAATGAAGGTATGGTCCACCGCGAAATGGCTCTTGGGGCTACCCGCTTTGAACCCCCCGGGAGGGGCGCCGCCGGTCGGGCGGGCCTTGTAGTAGTCGCCCGAGTGGCCCAGTGCATGGGCGTACACGGCGCCCACTTGGATGGGGTCCGCGTGATGGTGGATCGCGTCCACATCGCGGTTGTGCCACTCCATCTCTTCAGCGGCGCGGAAATAGCGCCAGTCGGCCGTTCTGGCAAACTGAAGCAGGAAAGCGTGTTGCGTATCGTATTCGCTGTTTCCCCAGTTAATGATCCGTTCGCCCCACCAGTCGCCGAAGTTCAGCATGCCGTACTCGCGGCTGGTTTCCCGATCGCGCAGGTAGCCGGCAAAGGTCTGCGTAAAGACATCGTCGTATTGCTTGAGGACCTTGGAGGCGCGAGGCACGGAGATCTCGCCGAAGGCCTTGGTCTGCTCGTACCATGCCGGCGAGGCCGCGGCCATGCGCACCTGCCGCTCGTTCCGGATTGCCGCGGGACCCCCGGCGCCGAACTCGAACCAGAAGTCGTGGGTCTTGGTCATCCCTTGGCGTAGTTTGTAGGCTCCGCCGTGGAGGTAATAGTAGATCCGATGCTCGTCGATGGTGCCGTTAGCGCTGTCGTACTCATCGGGGCGCAAGGCGGGCAGTAACGCCAGCTCGAATCCTTCCGGAGTGATTTTCAAGTCCTTCGGATAGTTTTGCCAGAAATCGCGAACGGAGACGGTGACGGAGCGCGGGCCGTCGCTCCATTCCGCCCAACCGTCGGCGCGCTTGCCCTGCACGCCCTTGGGTTGGATGGCAAAATGATCGTCCGTATGCTGCTGGAGCGTGACCGGCGTGTTGTCCGGGAACGTTCCCCTGGTGTTTCCGAGCGCCCACTGCTTCCCGGTCCCAAGGAGGGGGACGCGCAACGTCAGGCTCTTGATATCGATGAAGTCCGTAGCGACGTTGTCGTTTTCAAATGTGTGCTGGACGCGGACGTAGGGCTGTCCTGCCCAGGCATGGATGCGCACGACGTAGCGGAACAGTTTCCTGCCATCGGGAGCCTGGTGCCGTCCGCTGACGCTCACCGTGGTCCGCACGGGCCCGCGGTCTTCGACCACCACCTGGTCTGGCGCCGCGAGACTTGTGTAGACGGTACCGTCCGGTCCGGTGAGGGAAAATTCGGCGGGCTTATCCACCACCTTTTCCCCATTGCGCCAGACGGCGTCGAACAAGCCGAAGCGCCGTTTGTTGATGTTGAACCTGAGCGCGCCGGTGTCGACGGTAACGGCGTCATTGTCGTCAGTTACCTTGAGCGGTGACTCCGCCTTGCCGCGGGTGACTTCGGCGCCGTACTCGACGGTTGCGGCGGACTGTTTGCCGGCAAAGTCCAGCAGGACCCATTTGATGCTCCCGTCGGGCCAACGCTGCAACACGCGGGTCTGCAGGGGGATTTCGGCAGCACTCGAATTGACGACGCGCAGATGCTCGCCGGAGCCCAAGACTCCCTTGGCAAAGGGAATTCCGGCGGTGACGGGCAGGTCGCCCTGCTCCAGCTTCAACGGAAGGCGCTCCTTTCGGGCCGAACCGGCGACCGCTGGCGGCGCCTCGGTCCGGAAGGTTCGCCACTCGCTCGTGATCGTCTGGCCTTCGCGCGCTTTGGCGACGACTCGGTAGCGATACTCTCGTCCAGCGGCAAGTTTGTCGAGGCGTACACGGTGGTTATTCAAGAGCAGTTCTTCCTGCGCCTTCGCGTTGGGATCGTCAGTCTCCACGGTCGCGGCGGCCGGCCAGTTGGTGAGCCACGTGATGGTGGCCGAGTTCGCCGTGGCGCGAGCACCCAGTTCGCTGATGACATAGGTTGGCTGCTTGGGCTGCGGCTTCTGTTTCAGCAATAGGAGATCTTCCGTCTTGTACAGGCCAGTGTTGGTGAGCGCCTTCAATTCGATGGTCTCGCCGCCCCGTAAGGTCTGGGGCTCGGTGAGGTAGAACAGCTTCTGGCGGTTGTCGTCCATGTTTGCGACGGCGGTGCCGGCCCGCTTGCCGTTGATGGAGATCGCGATTCGTTCGTCACCCGCGGAGTCGTAGAAGATAAAAGCCGGGTAGTATGTTCCTGCTGAGGGTACGGTTACGGATAATTTCGCGTTCTCGTCTTTCCGTTTGGCTGCCCACGCACGGTACTCCGACACGTCTTCGACAAATCCTTCTAACTTACACTTGAGAATCGGCAGCGCGACGTTCTGCTGGTCGGCAGCCACTGCGTTGATAACGTCAAGGCCCCAG
>DATLCW010000108.1:0-40276 GCA_035526195.1 Bryobacteraceae bacterium | reverse complement strand
GTCCTGGCCGCGTTCCGGCGCGGCCTGCTGGTGCTTGGCGCCGGCAAGAGCGCGATCCGGTTCTCGCCGCCGCTGGTGATCACCCGCGAGCAGGCCGATTTCGCCCTGGACACGCTCGGGGAGTGTCTGCGGGAAGCGCTGGCGTAACATGTAACAGTGAGGATTCTGGACGTCGGCTGCGGCCGCAACAAGTACCCCGGCGCGATTGGTATTGACCGTAATCCGGCGGGGCGGGCTGACGTTCTTTGCGATCTCGACCGCTTCCCCTACCCCTTCCACGACCGGACGTTCGACCAGCTTCGCGCCATCCACGTGATTGAACATGTCGCCGATGTCATCAAAACCATGGAGGAGTTTCACCGGCTGTTGAAGCCCGGGGGGCGGGTGATCCTGGCCACTCCGCACTATACCGATTTCAGCTCCTTTTGCGATCCTACCCACCGCTGGCATCTCAACAGCTACTCGTTCCGCTATTTCGGCGACGATAACGCCGGCTTCGGTTACTACACCCCGGTGAGGTTTAAGGAGATTTCAGTGCGGGTAAAGCTACTAGCTCTATGGCGGTATCTTGGTTTCGAACTGCTGGTGAATGCGTGGCCGCGGTTTCGCCGCTTCTGGGAGCACTATCTCTGTTATGTGGTTCGTGGAAAGGCGATGGAGTTTGAGTTTGAGCGCGTGGACCGTGTTTGACTGGCTGCGGCACCGGAGCCGGTTAAAGAAATGGACCCATGACGCAGCCTGGGGACGGCGGGGTGAGGACCTCGCGCATCGCCACCTGCGCCGCCACGGCTATACGATCGTGGCCCGAAACTACCGCACGCGATCGGGATCGGGGGAGGTGGACCTGATCGCCTGGGACGGTCCGGTGCTGGCATTTATTGAGGTCAAGGCGCGCGCCACCGACGAGTTTGGAGCTCCGGACCGCGCTGTGGATATAGAAAAGCAGGAGCGGCTGATTGTGGCCGCCGCCGACTATGCCAGACGGGCCGGCGTCGATTGGGAAAAGGCGCGTTTCGACATCGTCAGCATCGTCTTTGCCAGGCCTCCGCGCATCACTCATCAGAAGGATGCCTTCGCAAAGAACATGGGCATGGGCGGCGGGGCGGTATAATTCGAGTTTTCGGCAAAGGGGGAGTATTGCCCGAACTGCGTAAGGACCCGATCACCGGCCGCTGGGTGATCATCGCTACAGACCGCGTCAAAAGGCCCACCGATTTTTCCCGGGAAACGGTGGTCATTAAAGGAGGCCGCTTCTGCCCGTTTTGTCCGGGAAACGAGTTGAAGACGCCCCCCGAGGTGCTCGCCTACCGCCAGGGCGGCGCTGCGAATGAGCAGGGATGGAGCGTACGGGTGGTTCCCAACAAGTTCCCCGCGCTGCGCGTGGAAGGGAACCTGGAGCGTCAGGGTGAGGGCATGTACGACAAAATGGACGGTGTGGGCGCCCATGAAGTCATTATCGAAACGCCGGACCACATGGCCACTCTTGGTGATCTGGGCGATAAACAGATTGAAAGCGTATTATGGGCGTTCCGCGACCGCACCCTCGATCTGAAACGGGACATCCGGCTCAAATACATCCTGTTCTTCAAGAACCACGGCGAGGCGGCCGGAGCGTCGCTCGAGCACTCGCATTCGCAACTGATCGCTTTGCCGGTTGTTCCCAAAAGAGTACAGGAAGAGATCGACGGCGCGCTGCGCTATTACGATTTCAAGGAACGGTGCGTCTATTGCGATATTGTGCGGCAGGAGTCCGAAGGGGGCGGACGGGTGGTGCTCGAGACCGATTATTTCCTGGCGGTGTGCCCGTATGCGCCGCGGTTTCCGTTCGAGAGCTGGATTGTGCCGCGGAGGCATGCCTCCCATTTCGAGATGGCCGATGCGCAACAGTTGGAAAACCTGGCCTGGGTTCTGAGAACGCTGGTCCGCAAGATGGACAAGGCGTTGGAGCGTCCGCCCTACAATTACGTGCTGCACACGGCCCCCATCCATGAGCCGCACATGGCGCACTACCACTGGCACCTGGAAGTGATTCCGAAACTGACGAAGGTGGCGGGGTTTGAGTGGGGCACGGGATTTTACCTGAACCCCACGCCGCCAGAGGAAGCGGCGCGATTCCTGCGGGATGCCGGACTGTCCTGATCACCGCCAACGCGGCTAGGCACGGGCCAGGAGCGGAGGCCGCTCAGCTTTGGGTTATCGAAAGAACGAGGCGATCCAACAACGGGCTGTTCTCTAATTCGATGCAATGCCTCTTCAACAGCAAGAGGGAATCGTTCGGCTGCCTCGTAAGCGATCTCGTCGATGTAATAGCCCACTTGAAGCAGGATGTCGCGACGAGCCGCGGGCCTAAGGGGCGATCTTCATCCCTGTTTCTTACGCTTCGCTATCAACGCTGTCGCCTCTGCCTTTAGATCTGACCAAAATTTTGGATCCGCTTCGATGTCCTTACCGCCGGACTCCAGTCCTTCCCGCAAGAGATTTTCGAGCCGCTTCTTCGATTCCGCCTCTTGGGCGTCGCGCACCAAAGTGCGCAGATATTCGCTGGTATTTCCGTAGCCCTTCGTCTTTACTTGGCGGTCAATGAATTCTCGAAGCGACTCTGGCAGCGAAATCGTCAAGGTAGTCATAGTGCTACGCCTCCCAAATTGCAGCCTAGCATTGATAAGAACGCGCTCCGTAATGCCTGGTTCTGGATTCCGGCTGCTTCGTTTCCAATGTGGCAAGTAGTTGAGCCTTGCGCCAGACGCGCCAGAGGCCAATCGTTATTCGCCAGGATGTGTATGCCGCCTTCGGCTCCAAGGAAAACCGTCATCGATTCGCTGGTGGGAGACGGCGGCTTCCAGCAGCTTGTTGGCGTTATCCGAGAAGAGGCTCACACTGTCCTGTTCGGATGCGCCGGCGCGATTAGATAGGCGCTGGGGCACGCGTTGTGGTAATGAGGACAGCGCAGACAGTGCGGACCCTCGCGCAGGGGAAAGGTCACGGTGGATTGGGCGTTGCGAAGATTCACTACCTGAACCCGCGCTTCTTCCAGGGCTTTGGGATGCAGGGAAACTTCCACCGCCGTCCGGGTCCGCAGATACCACACGATGGCTTTGTCCGGCAGGCGGCCGGTGAGTTTTTCCAGAGCCAATGCATATAAGCGAATCTGCGGGCCATAACGGAAGGTGTGGCGCTTCTCTTCCCCCGCGTTCACCTGGTCCGATTTGTAGTCGATGAGGACCAGCTCATTCGCTTCTTCAAACCACAAATCAATCTGCCCCCGTAAAATCATCTCTTCCACTTCGACGAGGAAATCGTATTCCCGGCCCGCTTTGGTCGCCCGTGCCGCGCGTTGTCCAAGAGGGGACTCAAAGAAACCCTGGGCCAATTGCTGAGCCTGCGCTGGGATTTCCGCCGGGGACTTGCCGGCCAGCAGTTCGTGGACGGCCACGCCGAACTCGCTGGCCGTCCATTCGCCGGTATCCCCTTCGCCCGGATCGCCGTCTGGGGCGGGTGCCGGCGGGATCAACCCGACATACCTCCCCAAATAATACTGGCGAGGGCAAAAGGCATGCTGTGCGACCGAGGTCACGGGGACCACAAAGTCGTATTGATCCGGCGTTTCCGGCGGATCCAATGTAAGGACCTCCGGATCGTGTTCGGGAGTGGAACCGCGGGAGCCTGCCGGGCCTGGCGCGACTCGAATCGCGGTGTAGATCGATTCCTCGTGCTCCTGCTTCGGTACGGCGGTGGGCAATAGGAGACCTTCCGCCACCTTCCTGGCCCAATCCGCGCGCCCGTTTGGCGAAGCGCTGAAAATAAGCCGCTCCTCAGCCCGCGTCATGGCGACGTACAACAGGCGGTCCTCCTCGCCTGCCTCCTGCCGCTTCTTCGCGAAACTCATGGCAAGGTGCACTGGATCGGAGATGCCCTCCCGCAAATCGGGATGCCGCCACGTGGCCCCGAGGGTCCGCCCGGCATCAAAACAAAACACAGGCTCTCTGTTCTGGGCCCCCGCGCGCATGGCCGCCAAAAACACGACCGGAAACTCCAGTCCCTTGGCGGCATGAACGCTCATGAGGCGTACGCAGTTGGTGAGTTCCCCGGTGGATGCTTCGGGCTCGGAAGCCGTCTCGCGCCAAAGGGCCAGCTGGTCCACCAGTTCGCCCGGTGTCGACGGCGCCAGCAGAAACCGCGCGCGCAGCGCCGCGAGGAACTTGGAAATATTCGCGCGCGCCCGAGACGGCAGCCCGTCCTGGTAATTGGATTCGTCCATGGCCTGGGCGAGCAGCGCATCCGGCGGGGTCGTACCGGACGCGAGGCGTTGCTTCCCGATGAGCTGATGGAACCACTGTAGACGGGCGTCTGCGGATGCCTGGACGGCGGCGAAGAGATCTTCGCTGTTCTGCAGAGCGAGGCGGAGCAACAACTCGTCATTCGCACCCACCAGGGGCGATCGGAGCACGGTAGCAAGAGCGATTTCATCGCGAGGATTCGCCAACACCGCGAGCCAGGCGGAAAGATCGCGAATCTCGCGCGCCTCATAAAAGGACCGCCCGCCGCTGACGACGCTGGGAATCCCGGCTCCATCGAGGGCTTCCTGAACGGGGGCGAGCGCTCCGATCGTACGTGCCAGGACCGCCATTCCAGAGTACGGGATCTCGTCCCCCAACTGGCGAATCCGATTGGCGATCCAGCGGGCCTCGGTGCGTACGGCATCATCGTCAGGGGTGGCGTTGAAGGTGTGCAGATATTCCACCAGAGAGCCGGAGGCGGGCGAAGCTTCCCGCCGCGCCTCCAGGCGGTGCGGCTCCACGCCTCCGGGCAGAAAGGCCACCACGCGATTGACGGCTTGGATGATCTCCGGCCGGCTGCGGTAGTTCTGGCGCAGTTCATCGACGGGCAAGCCGCGATCGGCCAGGCTGTCGCGAAACTGCCGGAAGACCTCCGGATCGGCGTGGCGGAAATAATAGATGGATTGATTGATGTCGCCCACGGCGAAGAGCGTGTCAGCCCGCCGCACCAGGCCGATCAGCCGCCATTGGAGACGGTTGGTATCCTGAAGCTCGTCCATCAGGATCTGATCGAAGCTGTTGCGGACACGATCGCGCAGCGGATGATTCGATTGAAGCAGACGGATGGCAAACTCGTGCAGATCCTCAAAATCGAGCAGTCCCTCCGCCCGTTTGGCTTCGGCGTAATCGGCGTGGATCTTTGCCAGAGCGTCCAGCACCAGTGGGTAGAGATCGTGCCGCGCTTTGAGAATCACCACCGCCTTCGTGCGCGGGACCAGTGTCTCCTCGAGTTCCAGCGCAATGGCCCGGGCACGGGATCCGCTCTTCAGCGATTTCGCGCTGGGCATCTGATCCAGCAGCGTCACCAGTTCGCGCCAGGGGGAGTCGTTTCTGATGGCGAGCACGGCGTTTGCCCACTGATGGAAGCGCTGGTGATGCTGCCGCTGGTTGTAGGTGCCATTCGGCGGATCGGATAGCGCCGCCTTCGCGCTGCCGGCAACGGCGGACCAGCCGTTGTCTGAAGGCAGCGGCGGGATTACAAGCTCTGTGACGGGGATTCCCGCGGTGCGCGTCTCTTCATAGAGGTCGAGCAAAGCATCGGCGAGGCTATCGGCGCCGGCGTTGAGCTCCCGCAGCAGCACGCGCATCGGCTCCGGGCGGATCGTCAACAGGCTATCGAGAACACGCTGCGCGCTCTGCCGCTGCAGAATGCGGGACTGGGCTTCGTCGAGCAGGGTGAAGTCGGGGTCTATGCCGGCCGCGATGGCATTCTCCTTCAACAGCCGCGTGCAGAATCCATGGATGGTGGAGACCCACGCGCGCTCGATCTCTTCCCGCAGTTCCTCGGAAGAGGAAAAGGACTCGATCAGCCGTTTTCGGATCTCCGTCGCGGCCTTTTCCGTGAAGGTGACGGCGAGAATGCGCCGGGGGCTGATATTCCGCTGCTCGACCAGCCAGCGAAACCGCTCAATCAGGACTCTTGTTTTTCCTGAGCCGGGTCCCGCCACCACGCATACATCCTGCCCCCAGCGTTCCACGGCCGCGCGTTGGGCGGAGTTCAGGGTCACGACTTGCCGCCCGCTACCTGAACCAGCGGGGCGGGCTGCGATTCAATCCGGCACGCATCCTTAAAATCGCACCACACACATTTTTTTTCGTCAGCCGGCCGCGGAGTGGTATCGCCGTTCGCAATCCGGCCGGCAACGATGAGGCTTGCTTCGATCGCTTTATCGATCATCTCCCGAATCCGCGGCTGCTCCCACGATTCGCCGATGTCCTGCCAGCCGGATAGCGGCAGGTGCCAGCCGGCCCAGCTCACCTCGCTTCGCAGTCCGCAATACAGCATCCCCGCCGGCTCGGACCGGTACAACTTTTCCGCCGCCCAAAGATAGAGCCCGCCCTGTACCAGTTCCCCGCGGTCATGGGCGCGGATGTTGCCGCGGATCCGCTCCGGCGTGGAATATTTGTAGTCGATCACGACCAACCCGCGCTGGGGAAGATCCACCACGCGGTCCATTTTGCCGCGGAGACGAAGGTCCTGGCTGACACGAATATCGAAGCCGCGCTCCACGCTCCGGGTGGAGGCGCCGGCGAGTGGCGGGCTTTCCAGAAAGCGGCGGAGATTGTAGTGCAGTTCCAGCCGCGCTTTCTCGGTGACACACCCGGCGGGAACGGATTTCTCACGGCAGGCATCCGCAAAAAGGCGGGTGAAGATCTCCTCCACAAACAGGGGAGAACCGGAAGCTTCGGCGAGCGTTTGATGGAGAATGTTGCCCTGCAAAAGGAAATCGAGGCGTTCCTGCGGCCGTGGCGGAGAAGGCTTCAGTTTCAGCACATAGCGGGCGAAGAACTGGAAAGGACATTGCAGGAAGGTCTCGACCGCAGTAGGGGAAAGGCTGGCGCGAGCCTGCTTGAGGGCGGCCCGCAATTCCGGGTGGCTGATCCCCGGTTGGGGGCGTGGGGCTTTGGGCCACAGGGGCCGCGGACGGGCGGGCTGAAAGAACGCGGAAGTGACGGGGCGCTTGCGGGCGATGCTGGTCAACAGGAAAGAGGGCAATGTCTCCTCGCCTTTGGCATTCGCTCGCGGATAGCTCAATGACAATCGTTCAGTGGCAGCCTGAGCGGCGGTATCGAACAGAAACGATTCCTCGCGCTGCCGTTCGCCGGAGGTACGGAGCAGGATCCCCTCGCTCCTGAGAAGTTGCCTGTCGGAATCCGCCAGAATCGGGTGCTCGGAATGGTATTGGGGAAAGCCGCGCTCGAGCATGCCACACAGGAAGACGACCGGAATCCGCCATTGCCGGGCTTCATGGACATCGAGTACATGGACGGCGTTGCGGCGCAGATCGCGGCTCGATACCGGCACATGTTCGAGCACGTCCGCCAGCAGCGATTGGAACTCTGCGAGCGGAATAGGGACGTCGGGGTGGGGCAATGCCGCCGTTTGCGCCAACGCCTCGTCCCATGCTTGTAGCGCCGCCGCCAGTTCGCGCCATGCGATCACCTGACCGTGACGGACGTTGTCCGTAATCACCGGCATCCGTACGATCTGCTTCAAGGCGCCAAGTTCCGCGGCCCATTCGGCTGGCGTGTGAACGGTTGTGGTCCAGCGCGAGAAGCGCTGCCATCCGAGGGCGTCGAGGGCTGCCGGAATTCCCCGCGCCGGGAGGCGTTCCCGCATCAGCCGGTCGAGTTGGTCCACCTCCGGCTCCCCGGTAAGGCCTGAGAGGGGCATCTGGAGAAGCGGCAGCGTGCGCTGGTAATCCCAGCCGGAACTTAGAGCTTCAAGAAAGGTCAGGAAATATCGAGCCAGTGGATGCTTATGCAAGGCCCGTTGAAAGAAATAGGTGGCAGGTATGAGATAGCGCTCGAGGGTGGTTCTGAGCAGGGGAACATAGGGATGCTCCCTTCGCACCAGAATGCCAATATCGCGGAAAGTATATGCGCCGCGCTGGACATATTGCAGGATTTGGCGTGCGATGTCTTCCGCCTCCTGCTGCTCACCGGGAGCGGCGGCTACGGTTGTTTCCGCAGCCGGGATGGAATCGGGAATGGTGCTTTCCAGGAAGCCCAGCGACCGGAGCGCCTCCCGCGAGTCCTGTGCTCCTTCCCAGCCGGGAAGCGATAACACGACACCGGCTGGCTTAAGAGCATCCAATATTTCCAGTTCCGCCGGCGTAAACGCATAAAAGCCGGTGAGGCAAACCGGTTTCCATGCGGCGGGGACCGCTCGAAGCCGCTGCGCCGCCCTCCGTAAGCGCTCCGGCCGGAGCAAACAGCCTCGTGAACTCAACTGTTGCTGAACCGAGTCGAAGATGGCGAAGAATGCTTCGGCCGCGGGAGTCGCGCCGGGCGGGCAGCGGCGAGGAATCTGTCCCACTTCCTCAATTAAGCTAGTCAGACTTCGGCGCAGTCCCCGGGATCGGGACAACGGCCGGAACAAAGCCGGTGGGCGGTGCAGCAGTTCTTGCGATACCAGGTAGCCGATCATCGCGGTGGTGGCCGCAGGAATGCCCTCCAGTAAAGGTTCGAGAAATCGCGAGAGCGTCACGATGCTGTCGGGGCGCACCAGTTGCCCCCTCCTGGCGAGGGAATGGCGAATATGCTCCGCGAGGGTGGCCGTGGGGGTTAGAAGGCAGGCGCCTGTTTGGCCGCGGAAGGCTTCCATCGGGCCAATGAGTAGCCCTAGCTCATTCGACAGGAAATGCACTTAGTAGGAAGGCCGGAGGAGGCCTATGCTCCTAGCATAGCGATCTTTAGCCGCTGTAGGCCGCTGGATCCCCAATGCTGCAGAGCATACCCCTGACGGAGAAGGAGGCGGAGAAAGATTGGCGGGCGAAGAGATCGCGAAGCTGCGCCATCTGGGAGCGCCAGACTGGAAATTCCATCTGGACACCCGGGACCGTGTGGCCCTCCCGCTCCATGGGGACATGGTGCTGAATCTCCGGATTGACGGGGAATGGCGCTTCGGCCAACGCCTCGAGCAGATGCTCGAGCAGGAAAGCTTCTACCGTGACACGGATTGAAAGGAGGTCCCCCTCAATCCCATTTAATTGCCAGACGCTCATCAGATTCTCCTTCGCGCCTAGCGGACGGTTACGCCAAAACAAAAGCCCCGCGGGATGCAGGGCTTCGGAAATTTCCGTGAACCGGCCCGCCTTTAGCACTTTTTTACGTGGTTGCAAGTAGCTCGGTTTGGAGTGGTTGCCACTGGCGGACCACCCAAAACCTAAATCACTCCACGTTTCATAGTCAGATTACCATCACAGTTCAGCGATCACAATAGGTAAAAAGAGGAGTTTCGCGATCAGCACCGAGCGAAAAGAGGGAGGGGGCACGATGACGGACCGCGATCACGGCCTAAGGGACTTTCGAAAGCGGCGGGCCGAGAGAAGGGGCTCACTGGCTTAGCGAAGTTGTTTGGTTTGAATTTCGCTCATCATGCGGAGAAATTTCTGTCGCTGATCCTCATTCAGGATCTGCAGAATGCGGGCCTTACCCGAGGACCGGACTTCGTTCATCTGCTCCTGCAGAGTCTGGTAGTACATCACGAAATCGTTCAGGACCACTTCCATCTTCTGGGCCTGGTCCGAAGACAGCGCGAGTTCGCGGCGAAACCGCTCCAGCGAGATTTCCTTGCCGCCTTCTTTCCAGTAGCTGGCATTCCGGCGGTATATCTGGCTGAATCCGAGTTTCATGGTTACGGCGCCCGTGACGGCCCCGCAAAGGAAGACCAGCAGAAGAGTACACAAGATACGCGGATTCTGCCAGGTCACCCGATGATCGTGCATGCGCCGCTTACTCCTCGTAGGTGGTCAGTTGGACCAATACCGTGTTGCGATCCTGCTCGATATCCACCAACTGGGTGGGCGGATGATGCTCTTCAGCCAGGATCTGCTCAGGCATTGAGGAGGCGGAAAGATCATCCTTGGGACTCGTGAACAGGAACAGGCCCAGCAATAACGTCAGAACCGCGGAGGCGTACATCAGCCGGCGCACGAAGAGAGGCTCGATGAGCGCGTTCCAGATCGAGGAACTATCCTGCGATTCAATACGCTCCATCACCCGGGCATAGAATCCGGCAGGGGGTTCCACGTCAGCCGGCACCCGCAGAGTACGAAGCAACGTTGTATGGAATTCAAGCTGAGAGACGGTATCGCGGCACTCAGCGCACCCTTCGATGTGTTGCAGGAACTCGGAGCCGGGTTTCCCGGCGAGATACGCTTCAAGACCTTCCCTGGCAGGTTCGTGCATCATAATCTTCCCTCATAAACTAACCTTGCTTCGCGGATCTCTTTACGTGTCCGCTCTATTTGCCATCCCACGCTATACCGTTGCAGGCTTCCCTCCACGGAAAAGCTTCTGCGACGCTTTGAGCAGCTTTTGACGAGCCCGGAACAGTTTAACTTTAATTGTATTCTCGTTCATTCCGGTCATTTGCGCCAGTTCTTCGACGGAGTGGCCTTCCACCTCTTTTAAAAGAATAAGGCGGCGATCCTCTTCCGAAACTTTCTCTAAAAGCTTGACAGCCAAGTCACGCCGCGCGAGCGTCTGATCGACCGGAGGCGCGTGGCTGGCGCCGGCTTCCGAGTTTTCCATCTTGCGGCTGTCTTCCTCGGAAAAGTCGCTTTCGTAGACGAGTTTCCGGACGCGCTTTTTACGCAGGTAGTCGTAGCATTCATTCACCGTAATCTTGTAGATCCACGTAAGCAGGGAACTGCGCGAATCGAAATTCCCGATGGAAAAATACACCTTGGCAAAGACCTGCTGGGCTATGTCCTCGGCATCATTGCGATTGCGCAGAATGCCATAAATGATGGAATACACCTTAGCCTGGTACCGCTCGACGATCTCCCGGAATGCCATCTCGTCCCGCGCTTGGATGCGTTTGACGAGAATCGCTTCGTCTGAATAGCGGTTATCCACTTTTGCTCGAGTGCGTATTTTACCGGCGGCGGCCGGTACTGGAAGAATGTTTTCTAACCCACTCATGCCTATTCCGACGTTCCCAGCTTCGATTGGGTTTCGATGGGGTAGTGGGACCAGTAGGATACCACAGGTTATCGGCAATCGGTGCCTAGGGCTTTTCTGATTCATTCCGTTTTGGTATAGTTTGATTTAGGGAGATAGTTACCTATGATGATTCAGTTGACGGAGCGGGCGATAGAGAAGGTCAGAGAAATTCTGGACACCCAGGAGCCGAAGCCGACTGGTTTACGGCTGGCGGTAGTAGGGGGCGGGTGCTCCGGCTTCAGCTATTCCATGGCCTTTGAGAACAGCCCTGGCCTACTGGATAAGACATACAACTACGATGGCTTAAAGGTTTTTGTGGATCAGGCCAGCCTGCTTTATCTGGATGGAGCCGAAGTGGATTTCGTCGAGACCCTGGAAGGCTCGGGATTCAAGTTTAATAATCCGAACGTGAAGTCGACCTGCGGCTGTGGCAGCTCCTTCAGCGCCTGAGCTTAAAGGATTTACGTTGCCAGATCGGGTGAGACTGCCCGTCAGAGCCAAGTTCCAACCAAACGCCCACCCCCGCCGGAGTGGGCGTTTTGCTTTGAAGCTGGAGTAAAAGCTGCCGATTAGCAAAGCCTGAGCCGGGACCGGCTTGACCAGTCCAATGCTCCTTCGAACGATGGGCACCCGTATTGTCCGATCGATCCGCAAACTGGGGTAAGATCAGTTCTGATGTCGAAGTTCTCCCTTCTCCTTACCGAACAGGAGAACCCGCGCTCTGCCCTAATTGACCGGGTGCCCACAATAGAGATGCTTAACATTATTAACCTCGAGGACAGCACAGTGGCTGCTGCCGTCGGAGTCGAGGTAGGTCCGATTGCCCGCGCCGTGGATGCCATCGCCGGCGCCCTGCGGCGCGGGGGACGTTTTTTTTACATCGGAGCCGGCACCAGCGGGAGGCTCGGGGTGCTGGATGCATCGGAATGCGCTCCCACCTTCAATGTCCCTGGGAACCTGGTTCAGGGCATCATCGCCGGCGGAGAAAGCGCGCTGGTGCGGGCCACTGAAGCGAGCGAGGATGATCCCTCATCGGGCGCCCGGGATCTGCTAGCCCGGGGTTTTACCTCTCAGGACGTAGTCTGTGGGATCGCGGCGAGCGGCAGGACCCCTTATGTATTGGGAGCGATCGCCAAGGCGCGGGAAATGGGTGCGGTCACCATTGGCTTAAGCTGTGTTCCCGGCTCTGAACTCGCGCAAGCGGCGGAAATCGCCATTACTCCCATCACCGGTCCGGAGGTAGTGACCGGATCCACACGCATGAAAGCCGGGACAGCCACCAAAATGGTTCTGAACATGCTCACCACCGGCGCTATGATCCGGCTGGGAATGACATACGGCAACCTGATGGTGAACGTGCAGCCTAAAAACGAGAAGCTGGTCGACCGGGCGCGTCGAATTATCTCTCGCGCAACCGGAGTGAATGAGGAGCAAGCCGCGACGTTACTGGAATCGTCGGGACGAAACGTAAGGACGGCCATTGTAATGGCTCATTTGGGCCTGGGACGTGTGGAAGCAGAGGCACGGCTCGCCGCCGCGGGTAACATCGTGGCCCGCGTATTGGAAGGTAACTGAGGGAGAATGGACCAATTCTTAATTACCGGCGGGATACCCCTCGCCGGGACCATAACGACCAGTGGAGCCAAGAACGCAGCGCTTCCGGCGTTGGCGGCAGCGCTTTTAACAGCCGGGCCGGTAACCCTGCACCGGATCCCGCAAGTGAAGGACCTGGCCACAATGGCGGGGTTGCTGCGGTCCATCGGCGCGGCGGTGGAAGTGGACGGCGAGACCGTCCGTATTGAAGCGAGCGAAATACGGCAGCCCGAGGCGCCTTACGAGCTTGTCAAGACAATGCGCGCCTCCAGCCTGGTGCTGGGACCTCTGGTGGCCAGACATGGCCGGGCCCGCGTCTCGATGCCGGGAGGTTGCGCCATTGGGGCGCGGCCCATCAATCTCCACGTGCATGGACTCGAGCAACTCGGCGCACGTGTCACCCAGTCGCATGGCTATATTGAAGCCGCGGCGCCGCTGGGACTCCGCGGCGCCGCGGTGCACTTTGACCGTATCACCGTAACCGGAACCGAAGATCTAATGATGGCCGCCGTGCTCGCCCGGGGCGAAACGCTTCTGGAGAATGCCGCCCGCGAGCCGGAAGTGGAAGATCTTGCCCGGCTGCTTGCCGCGATGGGGGCCCGGATTGAAGGCGCGGGAACGTCCACCATAAAAATCGAAGGCGTAGACAGCCTGCACGGGTGCGAGCATCGGATCATCGCCGACCGGATTGAAGCGGGCACATTTCTGCTGGCCGGAGCCATCACCGGGGGCGACCTGCTGGTGGCGGACTGTTCGCCGGAACATCTGAGCGCGCTGGTTTCCAAACTGCGGCAAGCGGGGGCGGAGATCACACAGGAAGGAGCCACCGGATTGCGCGTCCGGCGTTTGTCGGGGTTGCGGTCGGTGGACGTAACGACGCAGGAGCATCCCGGGTTTGCGACGGACCTGCAGGCACAGTACATGGCGTTGATGACGCAGGCGGAAGGCATCAGCATCATTACCGAAACCATTTTCGAGAACCGCTTCATGCATGCGTCGGAGTTGATGCGCATGGGAGCCAACATCCGCATCGAGGGGCGTCAGGCGATGGTGGCCGGTCCGCGCGCTTTGTCGGGAGCCGAAGTGATGTCCTCGGATCTGCGGGCCAGCGCTTCGCTGCTGCTGGCCGCGCTGGTGGCGCGGGGCGAGACGAGGATCGATCGGGTTTACCACCTCGATCGAGGGTATGAACACATTGAAGAGAAGCTGGCGGGTGCGGGAGCCCGCATCCGGCGAGTCTGACAGGAAGATTATCAACATGGAACATACGAACGGTTTTCTCGAGTTAGTGAAGGACGCCAAATCGCGCATTCGCGAAATGAATATCGCAGGCTACCAGGAGCTGAAGGCCTCCGGAACTCCGCATGTGCTGGTCGATGTCCGGGAAGAAAGTGAATGGACGGCGGGACATGCGGCTGGAGCCATTCACCTCGGGAAAGGCATCATAGAACGGGACATCGAAAAGACCGTCCCGGACCGGAATACGAAACTGGTGCTCTATTGTGGAGGGGGATTCCGCTCCGCGCTGGCAGCCGACAATTTGCAGAAGATGGGCTATACAGGCGCAGTTTCGCTCGACGGCGGATGGCGAGCCTGGAAAGAAGCCGGACTTCCCACGGAAAAGTAGAACCGCATGGCCGCACGCGTCTCCCTCTTCGTCACCTGCCTCGTGGACCAGGTCTTCCCGCGTGTGGGGATGGCTATGGCGGAGGTGTTGGAGCACGTCGGCTACGAGGTGGAATTTCGCCAGAGCCAGACCTGCTGCGGGCAGCCCGCATTCAATAGCGGCTTCCGGGCGGAGTCGCGGCAGGTGGCGGAACACTTCATTCAGGTGTTCCGCGACGCCGAGTACATCGTGGTTCCGTCCGGGTCTTGTACGGCGATGATCACCCATCACTTCTTCGATATTTTCCCCAGGGATTCCGCGCTGTATGAAGAGGCCGAGTACCTGGCGCCGCGCGTCTTCGAGTTCTCCCGGTTCCTTACCGAGGTGGCGAAAGTGGAGGATGTCGGCGCGAGCTTCGACGGGATCGTCACCTACCACGACAGCTGCCACGCTCTGCGCGAGTTGCACATCCGGGAGGGGCCGCGCACGCTGCTGCGCAAGGTTCGCGGCCTGGAACTGCGCGAGATGAGCATTGCGGAAGAGTGCTGCGGCTTCGGCGGAACCTTCTCTGTCAAGTTCCCCGAAGTGTCGGGAGCGATGGGGGGCGCCAAGGTAGATTCGATCGTAGCCACCGGCGCGTCCACGGTGGTTTCGATTGATTCCAGTTGCCTGATGCAGCTTCAGGGGGTGCTCGCCCGCCGGAAAGCTCCTGTCCGCTCCATGCATCTGGCGGAAGTGCTCGCCTCGCGGTAACGCCGATGATCATCCCGGAGAGTATCAAAAAGACGGTCGCCGACGCGAAAATCCAGCTTGCGGTGTACTCCGCCACGGCGCGGCTGAAGGACCGGCGCTCCGAGGCGGTTTCCCCGGACATTTTTCCCGAGTATCAGGAGCTCCGCACCCAGGCGCACGAGATCAAGAAGCACACGCTCGACAACCTGGATACCTACCTCGAGCAGTTCGAAAAGAACGTGGAAGCGCACGGCGGCAAGGTCATTTATGCGCGGGACGGAACAGAAGTCGCCGATTTCATCCTCGGAATCGCCAGGGAGCGCGGGTCGCGGATCATCGTCAAATCAAAGTCGATGACCACCGAGGAAATTCATCTGAATGACCGGCTGGAGCACCACCAGTTGGAAACCGTCGAGACCGATCTGGGTGAATACATTATTCAGCTCGCCCATGACCGGCCGTATCACATCGTTGCGCCGGCGGTACATCTGACCCGCTATGATGTGGCGGACATCCTCGAAAAGAATCTTCCCGGCCCTCGCGTGGAAGAACCGGAGCAGCAGGCGATGATGGCCCGCAAGGCGCTGCGCGAGAAGTTTCTTGCCGCGGATATCGGCATATCCGGAGCCAACTTCCTGGTGGCGGATTCGGGAGCCGTCTGCATTGTAGAGAATGAAGGGAACGCGCGCCTCACCACTACCGCCCCGAAAATTCATATTGCCGTGGCGGGCATCGAGAAGATGATCCCGCGGGCGCAGGATCTCGCCGTATTTCTGAAGCTGCTGGCCCGTAGCGGCACCGGGCAATTGCTGACGGTGTACACTTCGTTTCTTTCCGGTCCCCGGCGCACGACGGAAACAGACGGGCCCGAAGAGTTCTACGTGGTCCTGATGGATAACGGGCGCACCCGGCTGCTGGCGGATGAGGCGAAGCGTGAGTCGCTCTACTGCATTCGCTGCGGCGCCTGCCTCAACGCCTGCCCGGTGTACCGCAAGATCGGCGGCCACAACTATCCCTGGGCGTATTCCGGCCCCATCGGCGCGATCCTCACGCCCCAGTATGAAGGCATCATGAAAGATCCCTGGCTGCCGTTCGCCTCCAGCCTCTGCGGGGCGTGCGCGGAAGTCTGCCCGGTGAAGATCGATATCCCGAAGATCCTGCTCGATCTTCGCCAGGAAGTTGTCGCCCGGGGCTCGGGTTTTACCGAACGTAAAGCGTTCCAGATCTACGGCTGGCTGATGCGCCGGCCCAAGCTCTACGCGCTTGCCGGACGTATCGGAAGCAGAATGGCGCGGCTGCCGGGGATCACCGGCATCGGGCCTGGAGCCAAATGGGGGAGCGTGCGCGAGGTGCCGCTGCCCGCCACCAAAAGCTTTCGCGATCAGTGGCGCGACCGAAGCAAGGCGGCGCGATGACGGCGCGCGAAGAAGTGCTCGACCGGGTACGCAAAGCGTTGAGGCGTAAGTCCGGACAAGGGCCGCAGCCGGCGCCCCAGCCGCGTCTTCGTATCCCGGTGATTCATCCGGAAAAGCGCATCGCGTTGTTTGCGGAACGGCTGGAGGCGCTGGGCGGGAAGGTCTATCGCGCGGCGTGTCTGAAGCAGGCATGTTCCACCGTCGCATCGCTGATGGAAGGAGGCGCCGCCGTTGCCTCCAATGCCCCCATCCTTCAGCAGGCCGGCATCACGCAACTGCCCGGGGTTCTCAGCGGATTTACGGATGAGGCCGGTTTGCGCGAGGCGTGCGCCTTGGCGCCTTATGGAATTACCAGCGCCGATTACGCCCTCGCCGAGACGGGGTCTCTGGTCACCCGCAGTTCGAGCGAAGCGCGCCTCATCTCCTTGCTTCCTCCGATGCATATCGCGATTGTGCCCGCTGCCCGCATGCTCACCGGTCTCGATGAGTTCTACACGCTTCTCCCGGATCCGGCCAGTGACGCGGCTTCCACCGTCTTCATTACCGGCCCCAGCCGCAGCGCGGACATCGAAATGATCCTGGTGCGTGGCGTTCACGGGCCGCGGGCGATTCACGTTATCGTGGTAGATGAGGAACCTCGATAATTGATGCGACTCGCCGTCTTTCCTTCTTTCCTTCTCTTTTTTGCCTGCGCAGGCCCGGTGTTCGCGCAAACCGCGGAATTCGCCGTCACCGGCGGCGTCTCCAGGCTGAACAATAAGAGCCTGGGCGTGTTGAGCGATGCCGGCGACATCACGCGATATGGGCTCACCGACGGCTGGCGCATCGGATTCCGCACAACCTTGAACAACTGGAGATTCTTCGGCCACGAATTCGGTTACGCCTATAACCGCACCCAGTTACGCAATGAAACCTCGCAAGAGGAAACCGGCATGGCGATTCATCAGGGCTTTTATAATTTACTAGCTTATGGAACCAGGGACGGCTCCAAGGTCCGGCCGTTTGCGGCAGCCGGAGGCCACTTCAATTCCTACGCCCCACCGGGTTCGAGCGTGACGTCCGGGGGCGCATACACCAAGTTCGGGTTCAACTACGGCGGCGGCGTTAAGGTCCGGGTCAGCCCGATATTCGCCGTGCGCTTTGACGTCCGGCAGTATCAGAATGCCAAGCCCTTCGATTTTCTGCAGAACCGTCAGGGGCTGCTCGGACAACTCGAAGTGTCAGTCGGCTTTGGCCTGGTCATCTGAGTCTGTAGCTAACGAAGCAGCGGCATCTTAGAACGCCCTGATATGCTACGATGCGTGCCAATTATGCGCCGCATTCCGGTATTTCTCGGTTTGACCGCCCTGGTCATCGCAATTTCCCTTTCCCAGCAGGGGCAGCCTCCCGCCGGGCCGCGCCCCACCCTTCTCTCCGGAACCGTGGCATCCGTGCGCATTGAGCTCGGTGTGCGCGATATGCAGCCCCGTTCCTGGAATGGTTCGGTTTCGGCGCGGGCCGGTGAAGTTGTCAACGTACGCAACTGGCATCCGCGCCCGGGCGATACCCTAGCCGGGTCGACCTGGCAACTGCAATCCCGGCGCGGGATCAATTTTACGCTGCGCGCCTGGGAGATCGAACAGCTCACCGCCCCCGTGCCTTACGTGAACACGGCGGGCGTCATTATCGGCGTCAGCGGCCACGCCGGAACCGAACTGGCCATTGAGACGGCGAACGGGAATTTTGTGGTGCGGCCGTTCGAACTTGCTCCTGGAACGCCCCTGCGCGTGCTGGATGGGAACGTGATTGCGGAACGCGTGTCATCCTCGGAAACCGTTTCTTCCGTCGAGTCCGATAACGACGTTCCCACAGTGCTCACACTACCGCGGGACGGAATCCTGGTGGCCTGGGTGTCTTTTCGAAATAACAGAAATGAACTGTTATCGCGCGCCTTCGATGGAAAGCAGTGGAGCGCGGCCCGGCCCATCACGTCCAGGCACACCGATATCCAGGCCGTGAAACTGGCTCGCGATCGTGCCGGCCAGCCGGTTGCCGTGTGGTCCGCCCAGGTGGACAACAACTGGGATCTTTATGCGAGCCGGCTGCAAAACAACGGGTGGACGAATCCAGAGCGTTTGACTACCGATCCGCAACCAGATGTGTACCCCGCGATGGCTACCGACTCGAATGGCAATGCGTGGGTCGTCTGGCAAGGCTTCCGGAATGGAAAATCGGACGTTTTCTCCCGCCGATTCGACGGGCGGAACTGGACTTCCGAAGAACGTATCTCCGCTTCTCCCGCAAATGACTGGGCTCCGGCAATCGCCGCTGATTCCACCGGCAGCGTGTACATCGGCTGGGACACCTACGACAAAGGCAATTACGACGTGCTGTTGCGAAAGTGGGAAGGCCGAGGGTGGAAGGATGTGACCGCAATCGCCGACTCGGTTAAGTTTGAGGTTCAAGTGTCCCTTGCCTGCGATAAGCAGAACCGTCTTTGGGCGGCCTGGAATGAAAGCGGCACCGATTGGGGCAAAGACACCGGTTTTCTGCCCCGCAAGCAGGGTACTCCGCTCTATCGCTCCCGCTGGATGTCGGTGGCGGTGCACGACGGTCAAAAATGGATGCAGCCGGCTCCCATCGAGGATTCGCTGCCGATCGCATTGCGTGGCTTCAACGACCTTCCAATAGTCCACAGCGATCAGGAAGGACGCATCTGGCTGGCGTTTCGCCATCGCAGTTTGCGAATGAAGGATACGCCGCCGGATACTCCTGCGCACCGTGCCGCTTGGGAGATCCATGTCACTACTTACGAGGGGGACCACTGGACCACGCCCTATCAGGCGCCATTTAGCCAGGGGCGCCAGGATATGCGCATGAGCCTGGCCGCTTCGCCGGCCGGTCTTTACGCCGCCTATCCGGCGGACAATCGGGATTTTGAAGACTACCTGTCGGGCCGGATGGATGTGTATGTGGCCAAACTCCCCACGATCGCTCAAGCACCGGGCGCGCTCGAGCTTACAGAACGCGTGCAGCCGCCGTTGAAAACATTTCCCACGCATTACGAAGAGGCCAAAGATCTCGCCCGCATTCACGGCTACACGCTTTCAAGCGGCGGCAGGAATTACAAGATCTATCGCGGCGACACGCACCGCCACACGGAGTTTTCCATGGATGGCAACAACGACGGTAGTCTGCTCGATGCCTATCGTTATGCCATGGATGCGGCTGAACTCGACTTCATGCTGGTGAGCGAACACAATGGTTTGGGCGGCCCGGATCGGCCCTATATCAATTGGATTTTACAGCAGACGGTGGATGTTTTCTCCGTCGCGGGTAAGTTCACTCCGTTTTATGGATATGAACGCAGCGTCGTCTATCCCAACGGGCATCGCAACATTCTCTTCACCAACCGCGGCAATCCGACTTTGCCGATTCCGCCGGAAGAACAGCAAGGCAAAACCGGTGCGAAGATGCTTTATGAATATTTGAAAAAGTACAAGGGCATCGCGATCTCTCATACGTCCGCGACGACGATGGGCACGGACTGGCGCGACAACGATCCCGAGGTGGAGCCGCTGGTCGAGATTTACCAGGGTGACCGCGTTTCGGCCGAATATGAAGGCGCCCCCAAGGCGGCATATGGCGGCAACCCGGCTTCGGCCCCCGGAGGATTCCGGCCCGCCGGCTACGTCTGGAATGCCTGGGCCAAGGGGTACAAACTGGGAGTGCAGTCCGCCTCCGATCACCTGTCGACGCACATCAGCTATGCATGCACCATCGCCACGGATTTTACGCGCCAGGGGCTGATCGATGCGATGAAAGCCCGCCACTCCTATGGAGCCACGGATAACATCGTGCTTGATTACCGCATGAAGGCCAATGGCAAGGAGTATCTCCAAGGCGACATTGTGGATGTCCCGGGCACATTCGAACTTACCGTGAAGGTGCTGGGAACGCAGCCGGTGAGACAGATCGATGTGATTCGTGGAAACCGGTTCCTGATGACCAGGAGTCCCATGCAGCGGGAAGTGGACTTCTCATTTCGCGACACCACCCCGGAAAAGGGTGAAAGCTATTACTACGTCCGCGTAATGCAGGTTGACGACCAGATCGCATGGTCTTCCCCCATCTGGATCAAACGGAAATGACCATCCAGGCGGGATTGAGAATTGCCGGCGGCCTGTTGCTGCTTTCCGGCATGCCCAGGCTGGGAGCGCAGGAGATCCCGTTACGTGCCGGATTGGCGAAGGCCGATCTCACGCCATCCGGATCCATGCAGATGTATGGATACGCAAACCGGCGCTGCGGTCCCTCGAATGGGGTTCATGATCCGCTGTACGCGAAGGTGCTTTTATTAGAGGCCGGTAATACGCGCCTCGCCATTGTCACGCTGGATCTTGGCAGCATGATCTCGCCCGCTTTGCGCGACGGCGTGGCGCAGAAACTGGGCATCCCTATTTTGTTGCTCGCCGCCTCGCATACCCATTCGGCGCCGGCATTTCTTCCGCCCGCGGAGGCAACTCCCTATCAGGCGGAGATTGAGAAGAAGATCTTCGATGCGGTGGGGCAGGCGGCCTCTCATATGTTCCCGGCGCGCCTGGCGGTGGGCCGTGGCTCGCTGCAAGCCGGCTACAATCGCCTCCTAATGAGGGAGGATGGGCGGGCTCGGGCGCTGTTCGACAATCTCGAGCGAATACCTTACGGTCCGGTGGATCCGGAATATGTCGTGTTACGGGTCGATGACGAGACCGGCGCCGCGCGGGCCGTGCTGGTGCATTACGCGGCTCACGCCGTGGTTCTTGGCCCCGCCAACTGCAAGGTGTCGGCTGATTATCCGGGTGTGTTGCAGGCGAAGGTAGAGTCCGAAATGCCAGGCGTCCAATGCATGTTTGTCCAGGGCGGCGCCGGAGATATCAATCCGCTGTTTATGGCGCGCTCGGGCAAGGAAGACGAAGACTTTCTGGTGGTGCGCAAGATGGGCGGGCTGCTGGCCGCGGCGGTCGTGAAGGCGGCCAAAGAATCGAAGCCGCTTGCTTCGAATCGTCATCCGATTCAGCACAAGAGCGCGGTGCTGAAATTTGGGGAACGTTGGGAAAAGGATAAAACCGTGGAAGTCGGCATCACAACGGTGCTGATTAACCGGGAGATCGCCATCGCGGCCGTGCCCGGCGAGCCCATGCACAAGCTCCAGACGCAATGGAAGCAGCGTGCCGATGTTGCCGTTCCGCTCTTTTATGGCTACACATACAGCTCCGGCGGAACCTGGCCCGGATACATTCCGGATCTGCGCACCGCGGCCTATGGCGGCTACGGCGCCGATGCCTCGACGCGGATTGAGGTGGGCGCCGGAGAGGCGATTATGGAAAGACATCTCATCCATCTATACGACATGCTCGGCATGTGGCGGGACAAACCGGGAAGGCCGTAAAGCAGGCGGACTCGGAAGCAGAGGACCCCTCTGGATTGCACCCCTAGCCGAGAACCTCGCGCACCACGCGTAGCGCCTGCTCGCAGCCGTCCCGATTTACATCGGGGTGGGTCACCATGCGCATGATCGTGGGACCCAGTCCATTGATCAGCACGCCGCGCTTTTTGAACGCCGCGCTCAACTCAGCGGCGCTTCGTCCCGTGCCGCCCACGTCGAAGATCACGATATTGGTTTGCACGCTGCCGAGCTTCACGGAAACACCGCGCAGATCCGCGATCCCCTCGGCCAACATCCGTGCATGGGCATGGTCCTCATGCAGCCGCAGCGTCATCTTTTCCAAGGAAATCAGGCCCGCCGCCGCCAGCACGCCAGCCTGTCGCATGCCGCCACCGAGCCGTTTCCGGTAGAGGCGGCCCTGATCCATGGCCTCTTGCGTCCCTACCAGCACCGAACCGACTGGCGCGCCCAGCGCCTTCGAAAGGCAGAACGTCACCGTGTCCACTTTGGCGCACAGCTCTTTCACGTTCCGTCCGCAGGCCGTGGCTGCATTGAATACCCGCGCGCCGTCCATGTGCACCTTGACTCCACGCTCATGCGCGCCGTCGCAGATCTCTTCAATCCTCTCCGGCGGGTACACGGTACCTCCCGCCATGTTGTGGGAATTCTCGATCGCGATCAAGCCCGTAGGCGCAAAGTGGGGACTCACGGAGCGGGTCTCACGCTGGATCTGCTCCCAGCTTAGAATCCCGTTCTCAGCCGGGATGGCGCGTGCCAGACAGCCGCAGAACCAGGCCATCATCGAGAGCTCATAGTTGAGAATGTGCGCCCGGGATTCACAAATCACTTCCTCGCCATGCCGCGTATGGATTTTGATGCCGATGGTGTTTCCCATGGTACCGGTGGGAATGTAAAGTGCCGCTTCCTTCCCGAACATTTCGGCGGCCTTCTGTTCCAGCCGGTTGATGGTGGGATCCTCGCCGTAAACGTCGTCGCCGACTTCGGCTTCCGCCATGGCGCGGCGCATCTCCGCGGTAGGGCGGGTCACTGTGTCGCTGCGTAAATCAATCATGCGTCAATAAACTCCTGCAAAACCTCGTTCGAATAGAGCACGCCCTGGCGGGTGAAGCGCAACCTTCCGTCCTCCCGCTCCAGCAGCCCCTGATCCAGAAATCGTTCAATCGGCTTTGAAAACCGGCTCCAGTCTTCGTCGTTGACGGTGATCCCCGCCGAGAGCCTCAATCCCACCAGAAAACGTTCTTCATAGAGCACCGCGGCATTTTCCTCCACGCATACGCTCTCGCCGCGGTTCCAGCGTTCCACATACGCAGCCGGAGTCTCAGCATTCTTCCTCCGGACCGCGCCGTCAAAGGAGTGCGCATCGGACCCGAATCCCGCATACGGCTCCAGCCGCCAATACTTCAGGTTGTGCCGGGACTCGAATCCCGGCCGGGCAAAGTTCGAAATTTCATAGCGCGAAACTCCCATCTGCCGCAGGCGCGATACCGCACACTCATACATTTCCACGATGGCGTCGTCGGTAGGCTGCTTACTGGCTCCGTACTTGACGCCGCCCAGCAGAATTTCGCCGCCCAGGCGGCTATCCTCATCCACCTCGAGCATATAGACCGAAACATGCGGCACGCCCAGCCGTTCGATCCAATCCAGCGAGCCGGCGAACGACCCGACAGTCTGGTGCGGCAGTCCGGCGATCAAATCGAGATTGATGTTGTCAATGCCGGCCGACCGTAATACTTCCACTTCCCGAGCCACGGTTTCCGCCGTGTGCTTCCGGCCGGTTTGCGACAGTTCGCGGGAAACGAAACTCTGCACACCCAGACTGACGCGGTGGATGCCTGCGGATTTCCAGCCTTCCGCCTTTTCCAGGGACACGTCCCCAGGGGCAACCTCGATGGTGGCTTCCCGCCACGGCCGGCCGGGAATGGCGGCCAACCAATCGGAAAGCGTTTCCGGCGCCACGCGGCTGGGGGTGCCGCCGCCCAGGTATACCGTCTCCGGAGTCCATGCCCACGAATGGGCGCGGATTTCGCCGAGCAGCGCGGCGGCGTATTGCTCTTCCAGTTCTTTGGGAAATACGCCGGACGCGAAGTTGCAGTAGGTGCACTTCTGGGCACAAAAAGGAAAGGAAACGTAGACGCCCGCCATCGCTGTAATTCCGCCGCCTAGAGCTCAACCTGCTCGCCCAGTTGTTTGCCGATCACATCCGCCATCAGTTCGGAGAGCGTAGCGCCCGATTCGGGCAGAACAAAAGACGTCTCCACGGCATCCCAATCCAGCTTGAAGCTCTTGCTCAAGGCCGACACCCAGATCTGGCGAACCGGCGCGTTGGGGCTGACCACAAACTTAGTGCGCGGCTCCTCAAACTCCACCGTGAGCGTTCCGGCGCTCTGGTCGGCCTCGAAGTCATAGGTGTCGGAGGCTTCCGACAATTGCCGGTAGAGCTTGCCCATCGCCTGATCACATCGTACGCGAAACTCTTGTTCGTCCATCATGGCTGAAAACAGTACCAAAGGTAGCAGATTAACGAATCCTCATGGGGAATCCGGGCATCTGTTACCCTGTAAGTTTGCCGGCCATGGGAGCAGGATGCAGATCGCTTGTAAACGCCACACAGAGCTTCCCCACACGTCGAAACTATTTGGTGATTTTTTGTATCACTACGATCGTGTAGCTGAGTTTTATCCCCATCCTCCGTTCCATGCCGATTCCTTTGAAGCCTCCGCCAAATCCATACTTTATCCCGCGGACCGGCGGGCGAAGCTGGTGGAAGTACTCCGGGCGCAGAATGGGGATCACGATGCTCTCCGGGAGCTTGGGAAAGCGGATACGGTGGCCGTTGTCACCGGCCAGCAAGTGGGTTTGTTCTCCGGCCCGGCCTATACGATCTACAAAGCTCTCACGGCCGTCAGACTGGCAAGAAGGCTTACGGAACAGGGTCTGAACGCCGTTCCCGTGTTCTGGCTGGCAACCGAAGATCATGACCTGGCGGAAGTCAGTTACGCCTGGACGTTCAACTCGGCGCAGGAGCTGGTGGCGCTTCGGGTCAACCATGGGGGCCTAACAGACGCGCCGGTGGGCGGCATCTCGATCGCCGCGCCTCCTTTGCAAGAGCTGCACAGCTCGCTCGCCGGACTGCCTTTCGGCGAGGAAGTGGAAGCATTGGTCCGGCAGGCGTATGTCCCCGGACGGGCGTTCGGCCCGGCCTTTTCCGATTTGCTCCGCTCCCTGCTGGGCGAATATGGGATGCTGTTTTTCGATCCCATGCATCCCGCAGCCCGGCAGCTTGCCGCTCCCTTTTTAGCGCAGGCGGTGGAAGCTGCTCCGGACCTGATTGAGCAGCTCCTGCAGCGGAACAGCAAGCTGGCCGAGTCGGGTTATCACGCCCAGGTACACATCGAACGGTCCACGTCGCTGTTTTTTCTGATCGAGGATGGACATCGCCTCGCCCTTAGAAGGAAGAATGGCGAATACACGACCAAGGATCGCAGGCTGAGTGCGGAAGAACTCAAGGCGCGGGCCGCGCAGCTGTCACCCAACGCGCTGCTCCGTCCGGTGGTGCAGGACTACATGTTCCCCACCGTGGCGTACATTGGAGGGCCCGCCGAGCTTGCCTATCTGGCCCAAAGCCAGGTGATTTACCAGACGCTGCTGGGGCGGATGCCGGTGGCCGTGCCGCGCAACGGATTTACGCTCATCGATACGCGCGGCAAGAAGCTGATGGAGCGCTACGCGCTGGATTTGGACGGTTTTTTCGGGGGGGAAGAGCATTTACGCGAGTTGATCGCTGCCAGGCTCATACCTCCGGAAATCAACGATTTGTTTACCGGCGTGGCGGAGCAGACGGGCGCAAACCTTAAAAAACTGCGGGGGGCTGTGGACCGGTTTGATCCCACCCTCGCCGCCGGACTCGACCGCGGCGCGGCTAAGATCCAGTATCAGTTGAGCAAGATGCAGCGCAAAGTGGCGCGTGAAACGATGCGGCGCAGTGAGCGTGCCAAAGAAGAGAGCCGCTACCTTTATGACCTGCTGTATCCGCACAAGCACCTGCAGGAGCGCTTCTATTCCATCCTTCCCTTCCTCGCCCGCCACGGGATGGATTTGGTGGACCGCATCTACGACGCCGTTCACGTGGATTGTCCCGACCATCACCTGCTATACGTGTAGATGGCGTAGTTACGTCACGGCGTTGGTGACCGGTCCCGCGGTTTGGTAAGGTGGCATCGATGCGCATTCCACAATGGCCAATCTCCGATCAACGGGAACGTCAGCTTGTCGATGAAGTGTTAAGCAGCCCGCAGTGGGGCGGCTACCACGAGTTCGTTACTCGTTTCGAGCGCCAATTCGCGGAATTTCAGCATTGCCGTCATGGCGTGAGCGCGGTAAACGGATCCGTCACGCTCGAGATGCTCCTGGCCGGTTGTGGCGTCAAGCCCGGCGACGAAGTGATTGTGCCGGCGATTTCCTTCGTCTCCACCGCCACCGCGGTGACCCGGATCGGCGCCATCCCGGTGTTCGTGGACATCGAACCCTACAGCTTCAACATCGATCCCGAGCGGATCGCCGCAGCCATCACAGCGAAGACGAAGGCGATCATCCCGGTACACTTCGGCGGACCGCTCGCGGACATGGACCGCATTCCTGAAATTGCCGGCGAACACGATCTTGTCGTATTGGAAGATGCCGCGCACGCACACGGTTCCGGGTGGAAAGGCCGCCGCGCCGGCAGCCTCGGCCGCGCCTCCTCCTTCAGCTTTCAGAACGGCAAGGTGATGACCTCCGGCGAAGGCGGCATCATGCTCACCGATGATGAGGCATTGGCCGCGGATCTGCGGTCCTTCGCGAACTGCGGGCGGCGTCCGGGAGCCACGTTCTTCCATCACTACGTGGCCGGGACCAATTTCCGGCTCAGCGGGCTGCATGCCGCGGTGCTGCTGGCGCAACTGGAACGGCTTCCCGGGCAGGTGGCCCGGCGCGCCGCCAATGCGGCGGTGCTGCTGCGCGAGTTAGAGGAGGTAGAAGGAATCCGCTGGCAGCAGATCGATCCCCGAGTGACCGCGAATTCCTGGTATCTGCTGCTGGGGCGCATTGACGAAAAGCGCTTCGGCATGAGCCGCGATGAATTCCACCGCATGCTGACGGAAGCGGGCATTCCCTGCACGCCGTTCTATCCGCATACGCTCTATCAGAACCCCCTCTACCAGCATTCGCCGTGCCGCGTCGAGCCTTGTCCCAATGCCGAGGCGGCGGTGCGGGACGCATTCTGGATTCCTCATACTGTGCTGCTGGGCGGCGAGGATCTGATGCATGAAGTTGCGGACGTGATACGCCGCGCTATTGTAAGGAGATGACTTTTCGCTGCCTTCTGGCTCTGAGCCTGGCTTGGCATGCCGCCGCGCAAAGCGGACGTTTTCAAAGTAGCGACCTGTACAAGCTCCGTTCTATTGGCAGCGTGCAATTCTCGCCGGATGGGGAGCGGATCGCTTACACGATTTCTCAAGCCGAAGGGCCCGGGAAGCCGCAATCGCAAATCGAGATTCTCACCATCGCTTCCGGCAACCGGGTTAGGATGAGCGGGCCCACCTCGTCGAACCCTGTGTGGTCTCCCGACGGACGCAAGATCGCCTATAAGGGCGAAGTGAACAGCAATTCCGGACTGGTGATCGCCAATGCGGATGGGAGCGCTCCGCGCTTTTACTCGAAAATGGGCGGCACCAACGCACCGCTGACACTGGTAGGCGAAGGCATCGTATGGTCGCCGGACGGCAAGCAGGTAGCCTTCATCGATACCCGTCCCGGGCCGGAAACCGAGGAGGCTTCCGGGGATCCCATCGTCATCACGCGTTATCTCTACAAGCCGGATGCCGCTGAAGGAAACACTCGCTTCGGTGACAACAAACGCACGCACATCTTCCTGGCGGACGTGGCGTCAGGTTCGATTCGCCAACTGACCGATGGACCGTTCTATGAGCACTCGCTCGACTGGTCTCCCAATGGCGCCGAAATCCTTTTTATTTCCAACCGGGAGTCCGACAGCGATACCTTTTTCAATAACGACGTCTGGACGGTGCGGCCCGCCGATGGAAAGATTCGCCGGATTACCGCCACGGAGAATGCCGAGTATCGCCCGCGCTGGTCCCCGGACGGCCGGCGTATCGCTTATCAGGGCACGCGCCGCGGCCTTACGGACCTCGAAACCACGATGGAAGACACCCATGTTTGGGTGATGAATGCCGACGGCTCGAACCGCAAAGAAGTGGGCAGCGCCATGGACAACCGGCACGGCGAGGCGGAATGGTCCAGCGACGGCCGGCATGTCTACTTCAACGTGCAGGAGCGCGGCCAGACGAAGCTTTACCGCGTTTCCGCGGAGGGCGGTCCCGGCGAGTTGGTGGTAGGGGAACGCGGCCAGATGGGCGCATGGTCCCTTGGTAAAGGCAATCGCCTGGCCTATGCTTTCACCGGAACGCGGGATACGGCGCAGCTTTTCCTGAAAGAGGGTACAGCCGCCCGGCAGCTCACCACCCTGAACGCCGAAGTTTTAAAGGATAAGGCCATCGCGGAAGTGCAGCCGTTTACCTTCGTGAGCAACGATTTCAAATTTGAAGTGGAAGCATTTCTCACGCTCCCCCTGGGACGCACGGAGACATCTAAACATCCGATGGTGGTGATGATTCACGGCGGCCCACACTCCTCTCAGGGCCCCGCGTTTACCTTTAAATCACAGGTGTACGCCGCCCGGGGCTGGGCAGCGCTGATGGTGAACTATCGCGGCTCCATTGGTTATGGGCAGAAGTTTGCCGACGGGGTCTTCGGGGATCAGAACGGCAATGAAGGGCAGGACGTGCTTTACGCCGTGAACGCCGCCATCCGCAGGAATCCATGGATTGACCGCGACCGTTTAGGAGTGGAAGGCGGCAGCTACGGCGGGCAGCTCTCGGCGTGGCTGGTGACGCAGACGCATATTTTCAAAGCTGCCATTCCGCTGGCTCCGATCATCAATGTGGTCAGCTACAACTACATGACGTACTACAACATGTACGAGCAGATGACCTTCGGCGTCCTGCCTCACCAGGGCACGCTGATGGACACCTTGTGGAAGCGATCTTCGCTGCGCTACGTGGCGCAGGTGAAGACACCGGTGATGCTGCTGCACGGCGAGAACGACAATGACGTGCCGATTGCGGAGAGCGAGCAGTTTTATATTGCGCTGAAAGACGTGGGCGTGGAGACCGTCATGGTGCGCTATCCCCGCGAAGGCCACGGTCTTCGCGAAACCAAACACATCGTCGATTCCATCGATCGATCCATTCGCTGGTATGAGAAACACTTTCCTAAGCCATGAAACATATCGCTTCACTTACGTTGTTGGCGGCGACTCTGTACGCTGACGGTCCCGGGCGCATCGAGAGCAAGTATTCCGGCAAAGAGTTCCCTCTCACGGCGGACCCCAACGCGGCTCAATGGAAAGGAGTAAAGCCGGTAATCGCCGAAGGCGATCGCTACGGCAAACCGGTTTCCGGGCACCGCACGGAGATTCGCTCGCGCTGGACGAAGGACCACCTGTACTTTCTGTACGTCTGTCCTTATGAAAAGCTTTTCCTGAAGCCATCTCCTTCCACTGCCACGGAAACGAACAAGCTCTGGGATTGGGATGTGGCCGAGGTCTTTATCGGAGCGGATTTCAAGAACATCAACCGGTATCGCGAATTCCAGGTTTCGCCACAGGGAGAGTGGGTGGATCTCGACATCGACCGGCAGTCCCCGAGCCCCCAGGCCGGATGGAAATGGAACAGCGGCTTCACCGTCAAAGCCCGTGTCGACGCGAACAGGAAGGTCTGGTATGGCGAGATGAAAATTCCCATCGCTTCCGTGGATTCGCGGCCTGCGAAGGAGGGGACGGAACTCCGTATCAATTTTTTTCGCATCCAGGGACCGATGGCTCCGGATCGCGTTCATGTTGCATGGCAGCCGCCAAACGCCAATTCCTATCACACGCCGGAGGCATTCGGCCGCATCGTGCTGGTGAAGTAGATGCGCGGGCAACGCCAACTGCGTATCTCGCAGGTGGGTCTGCGCGGCGTTGTCGGCATGGGTCTGGAAGCTTCGCATGTGCTGGATTTCACCGCTGCGTTTGGCACCTTCCTGGAGGCCGGGCCGGTGATTCTCGGGCGCGATCCCCGCGCCAGCGGCGTCATGATACGCGAAGGAGTCATCGCTTCGCTGCTGGCCACATCCCACGACGTGGTGGACCTGGGGATCGTCTCCACGCCCGTGATCCAGCATGCCATTCAGCGTACCGGGGCGGTGGGCGGCATTTCCATCGGCGCCAGCCACAGTCCGGCCGAATGGAATGCTCTCAAGTTCTTCGGCGCCCGCGGCACCTATCTATCCACCGCGGAAGCGTCTGAGCTGCTTGACATGTATCATCTCCGGAAGTTCACTTTTGGGGACCACACAAAACTCGGAAAACTGCGGACCGGCAGCAATGCCGTGGATCTCTATCTGGAAGGCCTGGCCGCTGTCTACGATCTCCCCGCCCTTTCCCGCTACCGTGTTCTTGTAGATTGCTGCAACGGCACATCCTCCATCATTCTGCGGCGGCTTAATGAGCGCTACCACATGGGCTTGATTCTGATCAATGAGCAGATTGAAGGCGTATCGTTTGCCCATGAGCCGTCCATTAACAGCCGCACGGTTTCCCTGCAGCTCGCACCGCTGATGAAGCATCTCAGTGCCGATGCCGGATTCCTTTTCGATATCGACTCCGATCGCGTGGCCATCGCCCGGGAAGATGGAATCGCCGTCAATGAAGAAACGGTCCTGGCATTGATTGCCGATTATCTGCTGCCGCGCGGCCCCGGGAAGCTGGTTATTACTAATCTGTCCACGACAGCGCTGGTGGATGAAGTGGCCTCATGGCATGGAGGAAAAGTCATCCGCGTCCCGGTGGGACGGCAAGCGGCCATGGACGCGCTGGCCATGTACCGCGCCGACCAGATCGCGGTGGCCGGCGAGGGTACGGGAGCCGTGATGATGCCGCAGTTCCGGTTCGTGTACGACGGCATCGCCAGCATGCTCGCGACGCTTTCGCTGATGCATCATCGCGGCGGAAAGCTGTCGGAGATCGTCGACTCCTATCCGCGCTACTCGATCCTCAAGGCCGAAGTACCGATGGTGTCCCAGCGGGTACCGATATTGATGATGGAACTGCAAAAGCAATATGCCGACGGCATTGCCGATATGCGCGATGGTCTGCGCATCTCGTGGCCGGAGCGCTGGTTCCATGTACGCGTCAGCCAGACCGAGCCCATCGTGCGTGTCATCTGCGAACAGAAGGGCGATCCTCCCACGGCATTATTCGACGCGCTGGTGGATCTGGTAAGGAGCGTCGCCTGATGCGGGAACATCGACTTAAAGTCGGCGTGTCGGGCATCCGGGGCGTCGTGGGCGAGTTTCTCACTCCCGCGCTCGCCTGCTCGTTCGCGCAGGCATTCGGCACCTTCGTCGGGGCGGGACGGGTGGTGCTTGGCCGCGACACCCGCGCCAGCGGAGAAATGCTCAGGCACGCCGTGGCTTGCGGGCTGCTGGCGTCGGGCTGCGAGGTCGTGGATGTGGGCATTCAACCCACACCCACCATTCAGATCTACGTCGGAGCCACGCGGGCGCGCGGTGGCATCTCCGTCACCGCTTCCCACAATCCGCCGGAATACAATGCGCTGAAGCTGTTCAACCACGGGGGACTGTTCTTCAATCATTACGAACGGCGCGAACTGTTGGACATCTATTACGAGAGCGAATTCCGCAGCGCCACCAACGAAGAGATCCGCCGCATCTATCAGGATCCCGAGACGCCCATGCGCCTGCACGTGGAACGTATCCTCCGTCATCTGGATGCATCGCGGATTAAGGCCCGTCACTTCCGGGTAGCGCTGGACGGAGTCAACGGCGCCGGTTCCATGCTCAGTTGCCGGTTCCTCGAACATACACTCGGATGCGATCTGCGGGCTATTTCCGTCGATCCCACGAAGCCGTTTCCCCGGGAAGCTGAGCCACGTCCCGACACCCTCGGCGATTTGCAGGAGCTGGTGCGCCGGGACCGCGCCGAGATCGGCTTCGGTCAGGACCCCGACGGCGACCGGCTGGCAGTGGTGGATGAAACCGGACACGTACTGGATAACGACGATGTCCTGGCGCTGGTAGTGGATGCGGTTCTTTCGAGCATGCCCGGCGACGTTGTGGTGAACCTCACCACCTCATCCGTGATTGACGACATTGCCCGCATGCATGGCCGCCAATGCTTCCGGACGCCGGTGGGCGAAGCGAACGTCGTCGAGAGGATGCAAGCTACCAAGGCCGTAATCGGGGGCGAGGGATCGAACGGCGGGATCATCTTTCCGGCCGTGCAATACTGCCGCGACAGCTACACCGGCATGGCGTTTTTACTCGACCTGATGGAGCGTACCGGCCAAACCGTATCCGCGCTGGCGGGGCGCCTTCCGAAGTACGTGCGCCGCTCGGTAAAGGTTGCGTTCGAGCACGGCCGCCTCGGCCCGGTAATGCAAGCCCTGGAAAGCAGCTTCCCGCATGCGCAGGTGGATCACACCGATGGTTTGAAGCTCGCGCTGCCGGATTCGTGGATTCACGTCCGAGCCTCGAATACGGAACCGTTACTACGGGTGGCGATTGAGGCCAGGACGGAAAGCCAGGCCGAATCCCTCTCTTCCGTGGTTCACACCATCCTTCGGTCCTGAAGAACGCCTAAAAAACCTGGCGATGCCGCTTCAGTCTCTCTGATACAATTCCCTTCCATCGGGCACTACCTCCTTGAAGGAGTGCGCTATGTCCTGTAGTCTTGCATGGCTATTCGTGGCGGTCGGGAGCACAGCTACGGAAGCTAAGCCATTGAAGCCATTGTCCGTCTCGAACCTGCCGGTGGTCTTTGAGGAAAATCGCGGGCAATCCTCGCCCGAAGTTCGCTACACGGCGCGAACCGGCCGCTACTCATTAGAACTGACGGATTCCGGCGTGAAAGTCGCCGTAGCCGGAAGAAACGGGTCCACTGGCCGTCTGCATCTGCAATGGCTGCAGGCGAGCCGCAATCCGAAGATCAGCGGGTTGGCGCCAACAGGAGGCGTGAGTAATTACCTGAAAGGTCCCGGTCCGCGGGGCTGGACGCTCAACGTTCCCCACTATAGCCGGGTGCGCTATAGAGCGGTCTATCCCGGCATCGATCTTGTCTTTTATGGAAACCGGCAGAACCTCGAGTTCGATTTCGTGATCGCTCCCGGGGCCGATCCTTCCGCCGTTCGCATGCGCGTACAGGGAGCAAAGAGGCTTCGCGTGGACAAAGATGGCGCCCTCGTCTGCGCCATGGCCCATGGCGAACTACGGCTGCAGAAGCCGGTCCTGTATCAACCAACGCCCCACGGCCGCAAGGAAGTGGACGGTGCGTTCGTCATCGCCGGCGGGGATGTCGTCGCCTTCCGCGTGGGCGGCTATGACAGGTCGGAGACGCTGGTGATCGACCCTACGCTTGTGACGGCCTATGTGGGGGGGCGTGATGCCGACATCGTCACCGCTGTCGCCACTGACCCTTCCGGCAACATCTATGCCGCCGGCTACACCACGTCCGTGAACTTCCCGCTTTCGGCAACTCCTTTTAAGAGCGTCCTCACGCCGGGTGATGCGGATGCGTTTGTGCTGAAGATGGACTCCACGATGTCGACCGTCCTCTACGCCACGTTTCTAGGCGGACCTTCCGGCGATTATGCAAATGCGATTGCGGCGGATTCGAGCGGCGCTTACATTACGGGTACCACCATCGGCCGGTTTCCCACCACCAGCGGCGCTTTTCGTGAGGTGACCTCGCAATCGCCGACGATTTTCGCGGCCAAGCTCAACGCGTCGGGCGGCGCTCTCATCTATGCTACTTACCTCGATGGAGCGGGGGCCGGACAGGGCATCGCCGTGGATTCCAGTGGTAACGCATATGTCGCGGGCTTCACCTATACCGCCAATTTTTCCACCACGACGGGGGCTTTCCAAAGAATCTATGGCTCGGGCACGGATGCCTTCGTGGTGAAGCTGAACTCCACCGGAACCACAGAGCTTTACTCCACGTTTCTCGGTGGAGCAGCGGAAGATATAGCCACCGGGATCAAAGTGGATGTGAACGGCGCCGCCTACGTCACAGGCTTCACCAGTTCGCCTGACTTTCCGGTGAGTCCGGGCGCATTCCGCACCGCCTATTCCGGATCGACCGACGCGTTTGCGGCCAAATTGAATGCCGCGGGCTCGGCGTTGTTATACTCGACGTTCCTCGGCGGCCCCAGCGTCGACCGCGCGCATGCGCTTGATGTGAACCTGAGCGGCGAAGCTTTCATCGCCGGACAGACCTACTCTTCGAGTTACCCTACGACCGCGGGCGCTTTCCGGACAACCAGCGGAGGCGGGGGAGATGCATTTGTCACCAAGCTCAATGCCGGCGGGACGGGTCTTGTCTACTCCACGTTCCTCGGGGGCTCGGGCGTTTGCACGGTCCCCGATCCCTTCCGTATTTATCAGTGCGACGCAGCCTTTGGCATCGCCATCGATAGCGCGGGCCAGGCTTATGCCGCCGGCCTGGCGGGAAGCTCCTTTCCAGTAGCCGGCGCGCAACAACCCGCCGCCGCGGGGAACGGCGACGCTTTCCTTACGTGGATCAATGCCGCGGGCTCCGATCTGCTGTACTCCACTTACATCGGCGGCAGCGGCGGAGAGGTGGCCCTGGCCGTAGCTTACAGTACCGCCAGTGGGGCGATTGTTGGCGGTTTCACCAACTCCCTGAATCTTCCCGTAAGCGGCTTCGACACTACCCATGGCGGCGGGGCCCAGGAGGGGTTTCTATCGCGCGCCGCCGCTTGCACCATCACTCTCGGCTCCTCCGGTTCCTTCTTTCCCGCCCAGGCGGGCACCTACCTGCTGGATGTGTTCGCCCCCCCGTCCTGCGCCTGGTCCGCCACGGTCAATCAAAGCTGGGTAACCATAAACTCGGGCAGTGGCGCCGGCAATGGCCAGGTGAACTACACCGTTGCCGCCAACGCCGGCGCCTTCCGCACGGCATTGATCACCGTAAACGGCCAGACGTTCAATATCCAGCAGGTGGCCGGCAACTGCGTCTCGCTTGGATCTTCCGGCTCCTGGTTTCCTCAGGCGGGTGGCAGCTACGCGATGCAGGTGTTTGCGACCTGCAGTTGGATTCCTCCCACCTCAAACGCCAGTTGGCTGACCGTCTATGGGTGGTACACGTCCTCCGGATTCAACGGCGGCTTCAGCTACGCCTTAACGGCCAACAACACCGGCATAGCGCGCTTCGGCCAGATTGACGCCGGTGGCCAAAAGTTCGACGTCAGCCAGGTCGGCGGGCCGGCGGCACTGTCCTCCTGCCAGTTCGTCCTGTCCTCTACCGTCGCTTCCTTCACGCGCGATGGAGGCAGCAGTTCACTGCTCGTCAGTACTCTCGACGGGTGCGAATGGACTGCCAGAAATACCGCGTCGTGGATCACCCTCACCGCCGGGCCGGCCGGCCGCGGCGAGGGCGTCATCGGTTTCTCAGCGTCGCGCAACAACACGGGCGAGGTACGCCAGACAACGCTGGCGGTCGAAGGACGGTCGCTGACCATCGTCCAAATGCCATAGCCGGAACAGCCGCCGCCCGGTGCGCATTTTACTTTCTCGAATCGAGCGACAATAGTTTGGAGCTGAGCATGAAAGTGAAATGAAGCTGATGAAGCGGATCGCTGTCATCGACTCACACACCGGCGGCGAGCCTACCCGTGTGGTTATCGATGGCGGTCCGGATCTCGGGAATGGCGCCATGGCACAGCGTTTAGAGCGTTTTCGAGAGCAGCACGACGACTTCCGTTCCGCGATTGTGAATGAACCTCGAGGCTCCGATGGAATGGTGGGGGCGCTGCTCTGCGAGCCCGAGGATGCGCGCAAGGCGGCGGGCGTTATCTTCTTCAACAACGTGGGATACCTGGGAATGTGCGGCCACGGCACCATCGGTTTGGTGGTAGCGCTGGCGCATCTCGGCCGCATCAAACCGGGCGTTCACAGGGTGGAGACTCCCGTCGGAGAGGTGCGGGCAGCACTGCACGAAGATGGCGAAGTGACCGTGAAGAACGTCCCCAGCTATCGATTTGCCAGCGAAGTGGCGGTTGAGGTGGAAGGCTATGGACGGATTGCCGGTGATGTCGCCTGGGGAGGCAACTGGTTTTTCCTGGTAGACGAGCACCGCCTGCGCATCTCGATAGATAACGTCGAGCGACTCACCCACTATGCGGCGAAGATTCGCGAGGCCCTGCGCCGGGACGGCATCACCGGCAGCGCGGGAGCGGAGATCGATCACATCGAATTGTCCGGGCCGCCTCTTCGTCAGGAGGCGCAAAGCAAGAACTTTGTCCTGTGCCCTGGTATGGCTTACGATCGCTCCCCCTGCGGCACGGGAACCAGTGCAAAACTCGCATGCCTCGCCGCCAGCGGCAGACTGCGCGAAGGGGAAGTGTGGCGCCAGGAAGGGATCGTGGGAAGCATCTTTGAAGCCTCCTTTCAATACGGCCCGGATGGACAAGTGCTGCCTGCGATCAAGGGCTCAGCCTACGTGAATGCCGAGGCATCCCTCATCCTCAATCCGCGGGACCCATTCCGCATGGGTATCCGGCGGTGAGCACGAATCCGGATGCGTTGATTGTCGGCGGAGGTATCGTAGGGGCGGCTTGCGCGGATGCTTTGTGCCGGGAGGGGATGCGCGTCACGATCGTTGAAAGCCATATACCCGGCGGAGGCGACACGGCTGCGGGAATGGGTCACATCGTGGTGATGGACGATTCGGAAGCGCAGTTTGCGCTCACGAACTACTCGCGCAACCTTTGGAAGGATCTGGCTCCGGAACTACCGCCGGAAGTCGAGTACGATGTTTGTGGAACGCTTTGGGTGGCGGCGGATGAACAGGAAATGGAACTGGTACGGGCGAAGCACGCATTGTATTCGAATCGTGGAGTGGAGACACAGATACTCGACGAAAAGTCTCTAGCTGAGGCGGAGCCTAATTTGCGGCCGGGCCTCGCCGGCGCACTGCGGGCGCCGGGAGACAGCGTCCTTTATGCCCCCTGCGCGGCCCGCTGGCTCGCACGGAACGCCACGATACTGGCGGGCAAACAGGTGACGGCGGCCGGCGCCGGAGGCGTCACGCTGTCCGATGGCACGAAACTTTCAGCGGGGCTTACCATCGGCGCTTCCGGCATCGCGGCCAGCGATCTGTTTCCTGAAATCGAAATCCGCCCCCGCAAGGGACACCTCGCGATCACCGATCGTTATCCGGGCTTTCTCCGCCATCAACTGGTGGAACTCGGTTATTTGAAGAGCGCGCACAGCCATGCCTTGGAATCGGTCGCCTTCAACGCCCAGCCGCGGAGGACGGGGCAAGTGCTGATCGGCTCGTCCCGCCAATACGTCCACGAGAATGCGGCGATCGATTCGCGAGTGCTCAGCCGCATGCTAAGCCGCGCCATCGAGTACATGCCCAGGCTCGGGAATCTCCCGGTGATTCGCGTCTGGACTGGTTTTCGTTCCGCTACCGCGGACAATCTTCCCTTCATTGGTCCTCACCCCCGTCAACGCGGTCTATATTTGGCCGGGGGCCACGAGGGGCTGGGAATTACAACCTCTCTGGCGACAGCGCGTCTGATTGCGGACCTGATCCTCGGCCGCACGCCCGCCATCGATCCGGCTCCCTACCTACCCTCCCGTCTATGCCCCAACTCGTAAGCATCGTCATCAACGGACAGCAGCGCGAGGTTCCCGAGGGAACGATGGCAGCCTGCGCGGTGCTCGCGGCGGGCATCACCCATTTTCGGACGTCGGTCCGCGGCGAGCCCCGGGCCCCGCTTTGCGGGACGGGAACGTGCTTCGAATGCCGGGTCACCATCGACGGGGTGATGCACGTGAAAAGCTGTCAGATTGTCTGCCGGGAAGGCATGGAGATCCGTACCGATGGCTGAGGTGCTGATCGTCGGCGCAGGCCCCGCGGGCATTGCCGCTGCCAGGGCCGCGGCTGCCGGCGGAGCCGCGGTCACGTTGATGGATGACAATCCCGCTCCCGGCGGCCAGATCTGGCGCGGCGACAAGGTCATCCTGCCATGTTCTTTCGTCACCGGCTACGCCAAGGTTTATCCCACTCCGCTCATCCTGGCCACCGGAGCCCGTGAGCGATTTCTCCCGTTCCCGGGCTGGACGCTGCCGGGCGTGACCGGCGCAGGAGGGCTGCAAGCGCTGGTGAAGGGCGGATTACCGATCGCCAACAAACGCGTGATCGTGGCGGGAACCGGTCCGCTTCTGCTGGCGGTCGCGGCATACCTGAAGAGCCGGGGAGCAAAAGTCGTGCGCATCGTCGAGCAGGCGGAGTGGAGCCGCATTCGTGAGTTTGGCATGTCCATGTTTGGCGAGCCGTCCCGGCTCCTGCAGGCTTTTTCTCTGAAACTGCGGTTGCTCCGGGTACCCTATACCACCGGATGCTGGCCGGTCGCGGCCGACGGCAACCGGCGGCTCGAGGTGGTACGCCTTCGCCGCGGCGATAAGACATGGATGGAAGGGGCGGATTATCTGGCGTGCGGCTTCGGGCTGGTTCCCAATCTCGAGCTTCCGCTACTGCTTGGCTGCGACCTTCGCGAAGGGTTCGTGGCCGTGAATGAGCAACAGGAAAGCTCCGTAACAGGCGTTTATTGCGCGGGCGAAATCACCGGCGTCGGCGGAGTGGAGAAAGCCATCGGGGAGGGACGAATTGCCGGTTCCGCCGCGGCGGGTAAGCCGCTCCGCGCGGTGTCGCGGAGCCGGCGCTTTGTCCAGCAACTTGCCGAGACATTTGCCTTACGCGAGGAGCTGCGCACGCTCGCGTCGCCGGAGACGATTGTATGCCGCTGCGAAGATGTGACACTCGGCACGATCCAACCATTCAGTGGATGGCGGGAAGCTAAATTGCAGACACGCTGCGGCATGGGGACGTGCCAGGGCCGCGTGTGCGGCCCGGCTCTCGAATTTCTACGGGGATGGCAAACGGAATCCGTTCGCCCACCCGTTTTTCCCACGAAAGTGAATGATCTGATTTAGGCGGGTTACGCTGTGCGCGCCGTTTCCGACTTATCGCTGATCGCCGCTTGTGCCGCCGCCAAACGGGCGATGGGTACCCGGAACGGAGAGCAGCTGACGTAGTTCATTCCAATACGGAAGCAAAACTCCACCGAACTGGGTTCGCCGCCGTGCTCGCCGCAGATCCCAATTTCGAGATCAGGGTTCGTCGAACGGCCGGCATCCACCGCAAATTTAATCAGTTTGCCGACCCCTTCCTGATCGAGCACCGCGAACGGATCCGCCTTGAAGATCTTCTGATCGGCGTAATCTTTAGAAAAACTCGTATAATCGTCGCGCGAAATACCCATCGTGGTCTGCGTCAGATCGTTGGTGCCGAAGCTGAAGAACTCAGCTTCCTCCGCCACCCGGTCGGCGGTGAGCGCGGCACGCGGAATTTCAATCATCGTGCCAATCATGTATTCCTGATTCTTCAGGCCGGCCTTGGAAAGCACTTCATCGGCGACCCTCTTCACGATGGCCTTCTGATGTTGCAGCTCCTCCACCGAGCCAATCAGCGGGATCATGACTTCCGGGATCACCTTGACGCCTTTCTTCGCCACCAGCACCACCGCTTCAAAGATCGCCCTGGCCTGCATCTCGGTAATCTCCGGAAAGGTAATTCCCAAACGGCAGCCGCGGTGTCCAAGCATCGGATTGAACTCGTGCAGTTCTTCCACGCGATGCAGCAGCTCCGGCAGACGCTTCCGGAGGTCGCCCACGGAGAGCCTGTAGCGCGCCGCCATTTCTTTCTTGGCCCTGGAATCGGCATGCGGAAGTTTAGCGATGTCCACCATCAGCTCTTCGCGCTTGGGAACGAACTCATGTAACGGCGGATCGAGCGTGCGGATCACCACCGGAAAGCCATCCATGGCTTTGAACAGACCGGCGAAGTCGGCGCGCTGCATCGGGAGCAGCTTCTGCAGAGCCTTGCGCCGGTCTTTCTCATTGTCGGTAAGAATCATGGCCTGCACGTGCGGCAGCCGGTCCTCGCCGAAGAACATGTGCTCCGTCCGGCAGAGTCCGATTCCTTCCGCTCCAAACTTGCGCGCGGTAATGGCATCGCGGGGGATATCGGCGTTCGCGCGTACGCCAAAGTTGCCGCGAAATTCATCCGCCCAGCTCATGAACTCGGCCAGAATGCCCGAGGTAGGATCGGCTTCCATCGTCCCCGCCTGACCGGAATAAATGTCGCCCGTGGATCCATCGAGCGAGATCCAATCGCCTTCCTTCAACAGGATCTTTTTGCCGTTCACGGAAACACTCAACGTTTTGGCGCGCCCATCCACCACGATCATCTCGGCGCCGGCAACGCAAGGGGTGCCCATGC